>JBFYZM010000084.1:0-5397 GCA_041309505.1 Candidatus Krumholzibacteriota bacterium | reverse complement strand
AACGCGAGCGACCTTTTCTGTCTCCCGAGCCTCGCGGAGGGCACGCCGAACGTCGTTCTCGAGGCGCTCGCATGCCGGACGCCGGTCGTCGCCGCCGACACGGGGGGCATCCCCGAAGTGGTTCCGGCCGGATCGGGGATCCTCTTTCGACGCGGCGACGCGGGCGCCCTTGCCGCGGCGCTCGGGGAGGCGCTCGCGCGCGAATGGGACCGGGAGCGCATCGAGTGCCCGGCCGGCTCCTGGGCGGAAAACGCACGGAAACTCGGCGCCGTGCTCCTTCGCGCCGCCGGGTCCCGCGACGGTACGCGGCAGGGAAGGTCCTGAAACCGCCCGTTATGGAATAGCCTTTGCTGATTCCCCCTTCCGAGAGATCTCACTGAGGAACGGCAATTGGTGCGCCGCCGGCAATCGACGATCGGAAAGCGATATGATCGAGAGCCATGGGAGAGTTTCGGGAACGATGAGACACCGAGGGGTCAGCCGTGAGCGCCGGCCGTCCTGCGGAAGAGCCGCCGGGCGGAAGATTCGATCGTGTCCGCGGCGTTGCATTTTGAAGATAGACGCTGCTAAAATTTGACAAAACGCCCCGGGAAACGTATGTATTAGGTATGGGCGTAAGGGAGAACGGATGAACGTCATGAAATCGATCGGCCGCGCGGCAATCGCGGCGCTGCTCGTGTGCGCGTATCCTGCGTTGTCTCAGGCCGCCATAACCTATACGCCTCATTGGGCGCCCGTGTCCGATCCGAGCATCAGCCGGGTGCTCGTCTACCGGTCGGTCACGAGCGTGCTCGCCGACTTCGTTCCGATCGGATCGACGTCGTCGTCGGACACCTCGTACGCCGACGCGGACGGCGCCCTCGCGTACGATACGAGATATTACTACAGCCTCAGGTCGCGGACGGAGGCGGGGACGCTCGGTCTCTTCTCCGTGGTCGTCTCGGGTCTGACGATCTCCGACGCCGCGTCCGAATCGATCAAGAATCAATGCCGGATCGATTCGATCGTCACGATCGACAACGCGACGTGCCGCGTGCACTGGTCGACGGCCGTGCCGGCGAGGGGCAAGGTGCGGTACTGGCGGATGGGATCTTCGACCATCCTCGAAACCGCATCGACGACGGCTCTGGCTTTGCATCATGCGATGGTCGTCGGCGGCCTCGCGGAGAACGAAATCTATTTCGCGCGGGCCGTTTCTCACGACGCTCCAGGGACGTCGCTGACGATATCGGCCGCCCTGAGCTTCTCGACGAGTCCTCCGGCGCCCGATTTCGCCATCGTCACGAGCGTCGATATCATTGACGTTCCCGAGAACGGCACGGCGAACCTCGGCGTCAAGCTGAGCGCGCAGCCGCCGGGAACGGTCGAGGTGACGATCGTGCGATCGAGCGGAGATACCGATCTCTCGATTCAATCGGGCTCCGTGCTCTCGTTCACGACTTCGAACTGGAACGCGTACCAGACGACGACCTTCGCCGCGGCCAACGACGTTGACATCGTCAACGGTTCGGCCGACGTGATCGTGTACGTATCATCCGGCGCGTCGGCGCCCCTCAAGACGATCAATGCCGTCGAAGTCGACGACGACGCGCTCGCCTTCGTGCTCGATCGGAGCTCGCTCGCGGTGCCCGAAGGGGGCACGGCGCAGTTCCACGTCAGGCTCGGCAGCCAGCCGTCGTCGAGCGTTTTCGTGCTCGTTTCCCGTTCGTCCGGGGATAGCGACATCAGCGTCCAATCGGGCGGCTCGCTCGCCTTCACGACGTCGAACTGGAACATCGATCAGACGGTCACTCTCGCAGCGGCCGGCGACGCGGACGTTCTCGACGGGACGGCGGCGATCCGCGTCCGCGCCTCTTCGGGCCCCTCCGTGCCCGACGCGTTCCTCACCGCGACGGAGGAGGACGGCGGCACGCTCTACCTCTCGGTCGACAGCGACACCGTTTTCGTGCCGGAAGCCGGCACGGCCATATTCCACGTCAAGCTCACGAGCCAGCCCTCGGCGAATTTCCAAGTCGCCGTGACCCGCGCGAGCGGGGACGCGGACATCGCCGTTCAGTCGGGCGCCTCGCTCACCTTCACGGTTTCGAACTGGAACGTCAATCAGACGGTCACGCTCGCAGCGGCCGCGGACGCCGGCGTCGACAACGGCGCTTCGACGATTCTCGTTCACGCGACTTCCGATCCGACGGTGCCCGACGTGACGCTCGTCGCGAGGGAAATCGACGACGACGCGCTCTATTTCGTGCTCGACAGCGATACGGTGGCGGTGGAGGAATTGGGCACGGTCCAGTTCCACGTCAAGCTCGGCAATCAACCTCCGGCGAACGTCGCCGTGTCGGTTTCGCGTCGGCTCGGGGACGAGGAAACGAGCGTACAGTCGGGCGGCTCCCTCACCTTCACGACGTCGAACTGGAACACCTATCAAACGGTGACCCTCGCGGCCGCTCATGACGAAGATTCCCAGGACGAGACGGCGATGATTGTCGTGCACGCGACGTCCGGAGCTTCCTTGAGCGACGCGGCCCTCGTCGTCCGGGTGGATGACGACGAGCCGGGCGACCACGAGACCTCGACGAACACCTCGATCGCGTGCGCCATCAAGGTCTACCCGATGCCCTACCGGCCCGACCAGTGCGATATGTCGCTCGCGGGTCTTCCCGAGGACGGGAGCATCGCGATCTACGACCTCGCGGGGCGGAAGATAAAGGACCTCGAATGGAGCGGCACGGAAGCCTCGTGGAACGGCACGAACGCCGCCGCGTCCGGCGTGGCGAGCGGACGGTATTTCCTGTTGATCAAGGACGCCGCGGGGCGCGTGGTCGAGAAACGGGCGATTCTCGTCGTGCGGTAGCGTCCGTACGGCTCAGCGGCCGCTGCCGGGCGGCGCGAACCGGTAATCGAAGAGCTCCTCGATCGGGCGATCCACGCCGTCGTTGAACGCGTAGACGACGTTCGCCATCTCCCGCGCGGAGACGTAGTGGAGACGGAAACGTCCCGCGTCTCGGCACTCCCTCTCGACGAGGCCGAACGCGGCCTCGAGCCCTCCCCCCATGAGAAAATCGAAGTTGCGCGGTTTGAGCCCGTGCGTGTGCACCTTGACGAAGACGGTGTCCGGTTTCCCCCGCACGCCGATCCGCCGGTCGATCCACAGGCGCACGCGATCGCGCGTCACGGGGCTCGTCGACGAGACGTCGCCGGTTTCGATCCGCGGAAAGACGCCCCGGACCCTGCTGCGCCAGTTGAGGGCGAGGGGCCCCTGGATGAGGAGCAGGTCGCCGCTCCCCTTTCCTCCGAAAACAACGGGCCGCCCCCTGTCGTGCGATTTGGGACGCAGGGGATCGTCGTCGGCGAAGTAGATCGAGTTCACCGTGCTCGTCTGCGTTCCTCCCTCGTCGGGGACGGACGGCATCGTGAAATCGGCGTAGCACCCCGTCTCCCCGAGGATTCGTATCTCGTCGTCGACGCCGCACCACCGGCCGTCGGCGCGGGAGTTGTCGAGAGCCCAGTTGCCGTGGATGAACGCGTATCCGGTTCTCCCGTCGACACGGTCGCGGGAGAGGAGCCCATGCCCCGAGAGCCGCTCGACGAACCGGATCATCTTGGCCCGGAAGACGTCTCCGGTGTCGCCGTCATGATGGATGTGCACTTCGACTTCGCCGAAACCTCTTGCGCAGTGGCTCGCGAGCGGCGCGAGCGACTCGGGCCGGTACTGCTCCTCCGGGAAGAAGTACGTGTGCCGCGGAGACCTGCCGCGGCAGTCCGCGTGGCCCGCGGCCGCCTCCTCGTACCGCTCGATCCATTCGCGGATGCGGCTCGTCTGAAGCTCGAGCGGATCGCCCGGCCGCTGTTCCGGCTCGAAATGGTCGACGAATGCGAAGAGAACGTCCGCGGGGCGCGCGAGGGGCGGGCGCCGCCTCGCGACGCATCCGGGGAGCCAAACGAGCGCGTCTTTCGGTATACGCATACGGCAATTCCTCGTCAGAAGATCACGATCACCCTGATCATCGCGATGAGCCCGAGCGAAATGAAGAGCACCGCGAGCGCCATGTTCCGCGTGAGAAACGTAACGCGGTAGCCGAAACGTTCCCTGCCGAAGCGCGAAAGTATCGCGCAGAGGGCGATGACGATATAGAGAACCTCGTTGTAGGTGCGCGAAAGGAAGAACGCGGCGACGAAGAATCCGATCAGGGTAAGCTGCATGACCTTGGCGTAGAACGCGAATTCCCCTTCCCTCGCGCGATTCTCGACGACGAACGTCTCGTGAAACGACGTGACGATGAGAAGCATCCATACGTAGAGGCCGACGATCCCGAGCTCGGCCGCGCAGAGGACGACCGAGTTGTGGGCGGTCAGCGGATGGTAATCGGTGAAGCTCAGGAAACCCACACCGAGGATCGGCCGCCATTTGAGAAGCTCGAGGCCTTGCGCCCACGCGACGATGCGGCCGCTCGCCGACTCCTCGCTGACCGACATGTCGGCGAGCCGGCTCGGCCCCGCGGCGAACACGGCGGCGCCGATGACGCCCGCGACGAGAAGCCCGCGAACGATTCCCCATCTGCGGCAGAAGACGTACGCGAGAACGGCGAGCAGCCCGATGAACGTTCCGCGCGAGTTCGTGAGGTAGAGGGCGTAGAGAAGGACGCCGAGGATGGCGGCGTATCCGACTCGGCCGCGCAATGAGACGCCTTTTCCCCAAAGCTTGAGAAGGGCGAACGGGGTGAAAGACAGAATCGCGAGTCCGAGGTCGTTCGGGTCCTCAAATATCCCGATCCATCGTATCCGCCCTTCGAACGTCGTCTGGCCGGCGATATCGAAGCCGCGATAGTGCTGGAGGATGCCGTTCGCCGCGAGAAACACCGTCATGACGAACAGCAGCGCATAGATGCGCTTCATCTCGGCGAAGCTCGAGACGAGATTGACGATCATGAAAAAGAGGATGAATACGGGGAGAAATTCGTGGAAGGCCGCCTGGGCGCCCGTGACGTAGAACCGCTGGAGCTGGCTCATGACGATGATGGCGAAAAACGCGATCATGAAAACGCCCTGGCGGACATCGAAAGCGAGAACCCGGTTCCTTCTCATCGCGTTGTGGATGAAGACCGTGCCGAGCACGAGGAGGGCGAGGGCGAGCATGATCGGCTTGGCGCGCAGCGCCTCGACGAACTCCTGCGGGCGCAGATAGAGCAGCGCGAGGTAGAGGAGAAGCCCCCAGAACGGTTTGAAGAACACGACGCCGAAGAGGAGCCCGCCCGCGAAGAGAGCGAAGCCCATTTTGACCGAGTACAGGAGCGCGAGCGTCGTGAGCAGGGCGAACAACCCCACCGCGGCAAGGACCAGCCTTTTATCGTTCATCGAGGTGGGAGTGTATTGCATGACGCTTGGCGGCGGCAATCGATA
>JBFYZM010000083.1:0-2653 GCA_041309505.1 Candidatus Krumholzibacteriota bacterium | reverse complement strand
TTTCTGCTCTTCCCCGCGACGCTCGAGCTCACCGTCACGAGAGGCGGAGCCGCGCGGAGCGAATCGAACGCGACCTCGACGGAATCGAGCGCGTTCGCTTCGACTTCGATGAGACTGGATACGACGTGCATGAGAGACCGGAAAACGGCCGCGTTCGCGGCCTCGCTCGCCTGAACGTTCGCGTCGCTCTCATTCCTGAGAACGAGCGCGACCTTGCTCCTCGCGAGCACCTTTTCCGTAAAATCGGACGGGATGACGAGGGTCCGAACGGCCTTGTCCCCCGCCGCGAGGCTGTCGACGACGACGAGCGGCTCCCGGTGCAACTCGTCGACGAGGGCGCGCGCGACGAATCCCGTGTCGGCGTTCTCGATCGTGAGCCGCGCCTTCCGGACTCCTCCGGACTGCTCCCTGAAGGCGAGGCCGAAGGCGAGCATGAAAACGACCGGCATCGCGAAGATCCAGATGACGACCCCGCGCGCCTTGAAGGTCAGCCTGAAATCGTTCGCCGCGATGAGAGCGACGATCCTGAGCGAGCTCCAGCCCATGCCGCTCACCCCCTCCCCGCGAGCTTGCCGCGCAGCATCGCCGCGCCGGCCACGCTCGTGAGCGCGCCGAGCCCATACACGATCGCGAGGTGCGGCGCGATGCCGCCCCAGCCCGCCTTCTCGATCGATATCATCTTCAGCCCGTCGATGACCCAGAACGCGGGCGAGAAAACGGCCGCCTTCTGCATCGCCCGGCTCATGGTCTCGTACGGGATCATCGCGCCTCCGAAAACGCAGAGGACGATGATGACGACGGGGAGCACGGCGTCGGCGGCCCGCTCCGATCTGATGAATCCGTAGAGAAACGCCATGATTCCCACGCACATGAGAATGGAACCGGCGACGTGCGCGGCGAGCTTGAGCGGCGATCCCCAGGCTATCCCGAAACCGAGACGTCCGACGGCGATGAGGAGCACGCACGCGAGAAGCGTGATCGCGAAGGAAGAGAGCATCTTTGCCGCGATCACCTGGCCGCTCCGAACGGGTCCCGCGAAGATGCGCTCGAGGGTGCCCGCCTCCCGCTCCCGCAGAATATCCCGCATCGTGATCTCGCTGATGAAGAGGAGCCCGATGAGAATGCTCCCCGGCATGATAAAGGCGAAAAAGTTGAAGGCCCTCTCCGGCTTCGCCTCGGGCTCCGAGACGGTCTCCGACGCGATCGATATGAGCGAGTCCGCGAGGTACCCTCTGACGAGCTCTATCCGGGGCTTCGCCTCGGCGAGGAGCCCGGCGAGCTCCGCCGCCGTCGGCCAGCGGCCGCTCTCGAGCATCCCCCTCGCCTTCCCGATCGGCTTCTCGAAGATGCGCGCCGTGCCGTCGATCATCACGGCCATCGTCTTCGTGATCTCCTCGACGATGAGGGGAAGAAAGGCTTCCCCCGGGTTCTTGACGAGCACGAGCTTGGCGGGCTTCCGGTCGAGGATGCTCGACGTGAACCCCTTCGGAATCTCGATGAGCGCCGACGCCTTTCCCCGATCCATGAGTGAGCGCCCTTCGGCGGAATCGACCTCGACGAGGTCGATGAGCTCGGCGAGCTTCCCCTGTTTCATTCCCTGCTTGAGAAAAGTGGCGGCGAAACCCTTGTCGCTGTCCGCGACGAGCACCCTGATATGCGAGAGCTCTACCTTCCCGTGACGGCCGAATACGAGCCCCACGAGAAGCGTGAGCCCGAGCGGAATGAGCAGCATGCAGATGACGGAAACGGGGCTGCGAAGCCGCCGCTTCATGTCGTTGCGCACGATGAGGAATACCGCGTTCATACGGCCGCTAGTCGCGCAGCTCCCTTCCGGTGAGCTTGATGAAGACTCCCTCGAGGCTCGGTTCCTGTATCGAAACCTCCTCGATGGATATCCCCGCGGAGAAGAGCCTCCCGAGCGCCCCGCTCAGCTCCGACTGGCCGGGAACCAGCATGCGAAGGGAGCCGTTCTCGAGACGCTCGACGGCGACGCCCTTGAGGAGCGGACTCATCTGCTCTTTCGAGAACGCGCCGCTCACGGTCACGACGCTGCCTTCGCCGGCGAGCTTCACGAGCTCCTTGAGCGTCCCCTGAGCGAGGATCTTCCCGTGATCGATGATCGCGATGCGGTCGCAGAGCTTCTCCGCCTCTTCGAGATAGTGCGTCGTGTAGATCGCGGTCATGCCCCCCGAGACGCCGTTCCTGATAATGTCGAGAATGTTGAGCCGCGCCTGCGGATCGATGCCGAGCGTCGGTTCGTCGAGAAGGATCACCTTCGGCCGGTGGATGAGGCCCGCGCTCAGGTTGAGCCGCCGCTTCATGCCGCCGGAATATTCGCCCACCGGATCTTTCGCCCGGTCGGCGAGCCCGACGAGCTCGAGCACGCGGTCCGCCTCATCGCGGAGCCGCTTTCCCGAAAGCCCGTAGAGGCCTCCCCAGAAGATGAGATTCTCCCTGCCGCTGAGCTCTTCGTAGAGCGCGATATCCTGAGGGACGACCCCGAGCATGCGCCGGACGCGGCCACCTTCCTTGCGGATATCCATGCCCGATACGCGCACCGATCCCGAGTCGGCGTTCAGAAGCCCGGCGATGATCGAGATCGTCGTCGTTTTGCCGGCGCCGTTCGGGCCGAGCAGGCCGAATATCTCTCCCT
>JBFYZM010000082.1:0-3409 GCA_041309505.1 Candidatus Krumholzibacteriota bacterium | reverse complement strand
TGGCGCAAGCTCACGTTCGTGAACGAGCCGGGCGATCCCGACACCATCTTCTTCAAATTCACGAAGAACGGATCGTACCTGCCGCAGCATTGGGGCTGGAGCGGGACGTGGGGAATCGCAGAGCTCGCATGGAGCCCCCCGAGCATCGCGACGGTGCTGCCGGACAGCGGATTCTACTATTTCTATTTCAACGACGCGGATTATTCCTATTGGCTCGACCGCCCGGCGGGGAGCATCTCCGGCGCCGTTTCGGCGGACGGACGCCCGGACGTTCCCCCGGGCACGACCGTCACCCTCCTGGACGCGGCGTACAACCTCATCGGCACGTATGACGCTTTTTCTGACTCCACCTACGCCTTCGAAGCCCTCGGTCCCGCCGAATACGAGATCACGGTGCACGCTCCCGGCTACCGCGACACGACGATTGCCGGAATCGACCTCGGCCCCGACGAGATCAAGTGCGTTTCGATCCACTTGAGAGAGCAGGTCGGCGTGCTCATCGCCTCGGCGGAATGCGAACGGGTCGCCGGCGGCGTCAGCATCAGCTGGTGCACGTCGGACTGCGGCGGCTACACGACGTTCGACGTCTACCGCGGCTTCGCGCCGGATTTCGCGACGATGACGAAACGCAACCCGTCGCCCGTCCGGTCGAACCGGATGTACGAATTTTTCGACCCCTGCGAAGATCCGACGAAGGATCTCTATTATTACCTCGTCGAGATCGGCGGAGACAATCCGACGCACTACGGTCCGCTCGCCGTGAGCAGACTCGACGCCCCGATCGCGAAGTTCGGCCAGAATTACCCGAACCCGTTCAATCCGTCGACGACGATTCCGTTCACGGTCGGCCCGAGCGGCTCGGGGCAGCCGGTGACGATTTCATTCTACAGCGCATCGGGCGGACTGGTGGATCGCCATTCGCTCGGCGTCAAAGAGGCCGGCGATTACACGTTCATGTGGAATCCCTCCCTCTCCGGGCGGAACGGCATCCCCTCGGGCGTGTACTTCGCCGTCCTGAAGAACGGAACCCGAGTCGTCGCGAGGCTCAAGCTCGTGCTCGCGCGATAGAGGCGTCGCGGCGCGTTTTTCCTTAGCGGCCGCGCTTTCGTTGTGATATTTTACCCTTATGAAAATCGCACGGATCATCATCGCCGCGTCGTTGTTCGCGTTCGCCGTCTCCTGCGGCGGCTCGCTTCAGGCGCAGAGCATCAGGGGGCGCGAAATGCTCGGAGTCCGTGTCGGCGGTCTCGCGACGAGCGGCGCCTTCAAGGCGGAATTCGGCGGCGGCAGCGAAATCGAGCTTCATTTCATCCACGGCATCGCGGACTGGCTCGGCGTGGACGTGTCGCTGTCCTCCCACAATTTCGGCGCGTCGAAGAACGAGGAGAAGAACCTCGAGTTCTTCGACCGCACGAACGTGAATCTCCAGATGTTCTCCCTGACGGCCGGCATGATTATTCTCGCGACGACTCACGGGCGCTATACGCCCACCGTCGAGGCGGGGCCGGGGCTCTACAGCGTGAACACGATTCTGCCCATCGGATTCTACGAAGCGCAGAAGACGGACAATCACCTCGGGATCTACGGCGGGATCGGCCTGCTCGTCAGGGTGGCCCGCACCGTTTCGCTCAACGCGAACGCCAAGTATCACGCCGTTTTCGTCGGCACCGAACCCGACGATACGGTGCATTTCTATACCGGAGAGAGCACGGCCCGTTTTCTCCAGATCACGGTCGGCGTCATGATCTCCTCGAACTGACGCCGGCAGAGCGACGACACGACACACGCGCAAGGAGAGCAGATGGACGAAAGAGAAGAGCTCGGGAATATCCTCAGGAAGCGCTCCATCCTCAAGGGGGATTTCACGCTCGTTTCGGGGAGAAAGAGCAGCTATTACATAAACGGCAAGATGACCACCCTGCACTCCCGCGGGCTTCACCTCGCCGCGAAGCTCCTCCTCGACAGCTTCGAAGGAGTCGAGTACGACGCCTTCGCCGGGCCCACGATCGGCGCCGATCCGATCATCGGCGCGCTTCTTTCCCTTGCCGCTCAGCGAGGGCTCGACAAGGAAGGGCTTCTCATCCGCAAAGAGGCGAAGGATCACGGAACCAAGAATCTCGTCGAGGGCAATCTGCGGAAGGGAATGCGCATCGTCCTTCTCGAGGACGTTGCGACGACGGGCGGCTCGCTCCTCAAGGCGGCCCGGGCGATCGAAGCCGGGGGGGGCGCGATCGCCGGCGTCTATACGATCGTCGACCGGGAGGAGGGCGCGGAGGCGAATCTCGCGGAGGCGGGATACCGCTTTTCGTCGCTCTTCAAGGTGAAAGAGCTCCTCTGATCATCGTTTCGGCGCGGCCGGCGGCTCCGCGGCCGCTGGGCTCGCCAGTCCGATCGTATCCTCGTTCGTCACGCGAAAGAGCGAATCCGGCATGTCCGCGTCGAGATCGATGACGGACAACACGTACTCGTAGTACGGCGCGCCCTTGAAGGTCGCCTTGAACTCCTGGGGAAACGGAACGCCCGCGATATCGGTGTAATGATCGTAGCTCTCGGTGAACACCGCGGCGGTGTCGGCCACGTTCACGACTTCGACGCCGCTCAGGAGCCAGCTCTTCCTGTCCATCGCGATCGTAGCCGTTTCGGATCCGTCCGCATATCGAATCCGGACGACCGTATCCTCCTTCTTCACGGGAAGCATTTCCCCTTTGACCCCGCCGGCCTGCACCCATTGAATGCAGGCGGGGAACCGGTATTTGAGTAGGCCGAGCTCCATCGGGGGAATCTCGTGCACACCCTTGCTCTTCAGCCATTCATGGCTCGTCGTGCCGTCGAAGTACAGAACGATGACGTCGGTGAGCTTCCCGTAGGGAGCGGCCATGACCTTGTGCTTGTAGAGATTCCCGTTCAGGTAAATGTCGAAAGCGTAGCTCTTCGCGACATTCTCGGAGCTCAGATCCTTGATGAATCCCTTGGCCGCGAAGCTCTGGAGTCGTTTCACGTTCTTCTCGCCGCCGTACGCGCGAAGCATCTTCTTCGCGGCGCCCTCGGGACTCGACGGCGCCCCCGAACACGAAACGAACGCAAGGGCCAGGAGCGCGGCTCCGCCGAAGCGAAGCGCCGGCTTCAGAGCTTTTCCCGAATATCTTCCTGCCACGTTATTCCTCCCCGATTCGATATCAACTGCAAGTTCAGGATCTAGAGCAGGTGCTCGGCGTCGATCAGATCGTTCGAGCCGCCTGCCGCGAGCGCGTACTGGAATCCTGTCTGAAGCGCGAGCGCGCCGATCTCTCCCTCTTTCGAGAGAGCGACGAAAGCGACCTGGTACGCCGGCTTCCCCGAGTGCCGCTTGATGATTCGCTCGAGCGCTCGCTTGCACGCCTCCTTCGGCGAAAGCCCCTGCCGCATCCCC
>JBFYZM010000081.1:0-12908 GCA_041309505.1 Candidatus Krumholzibacteriota bacterium | reverse complement strand
TGTGCATCGGCAAAAGTCTCGCCGCCGTCCACATAGCGTGTCCTCATCGATCTGGCCGATCTCCCGGCGCTCAGGACGCCACGGATCCCGGCGAAAAGATCCGCGTACGACTTCTCGAGATCCCGGGCGGCTCGCGCGATATCCTTTCTGAGCGATTTCGGGCTTCCCGGGATCTTCATGGATTCGAGCTCGTGCGAGAGCAGCTTCCACGTGTCGTCCCTCGCGTCCGAGAGCCGCAGCGGCTCGAGGATGCGCCTGACGTCTTCGCGCGACGCCTTCACCGACAGATTCTCGATGACGCATTTCTCCAGATGATGCGCTTCGTCGAAGATGACTCGCGCGTACGGGCCGAGAACGGAGCCCCCCTGCCGGTAATCGGTGAGCAGCAGCGCGTGGTTCACGAAGAGGATCCGCGCGTCCCGCGCGTGCGCGCGCGCCCTGACGAGCGGGCAGCGTCCGGCGAAGGCGCACGCGTTCATCGGACAGCGCGCCGGCGCGGCGAGCGAGCGCGGATCGAATCCCCCGGGCAGGGCTCCGAGCGCATCGAGCGTTCCGCCATCGGCGCACGAAGCGAACAGCGCGAACGCGAGCGCCGGAGCGCACGTTTCCCCCGCGAGGCTCGACGCGTGGGCAATCACCCGTTTCGTGCAGAGATAATTGTCCCGGCCGAGAAGCCTCGCCGCGCCCGCGTCGACGGAGAGGGCTGCCTCGAGCACGCCCATCTCCTTCCGGAAGAGCTGGTCCTGCAGGTTCCTCGTATGGGTCGAAACGACGACCCGCTCTCCCGTTTCGAGCGAATGCAGCACCGAAGGAACGAGGTATCCGAGTGATTTCCCCGTTCCCGTGCCCGCTTCGATCAGCGCGACGCCCCCCTCCCCGAGCGCTTTCCGCACGGCGCGCCCCATTTCGAGCTGACCCGGACGTTCCTCGCCGAGCGAATCGAATACGAGCGAGAAGGCCTCTTCGAGCCCGTTCGCGCCGGAACCCGCGGTTCCCGTCGACGCGGCGGCGGCGCTCTCCGTGGAGCGGGCCGAGCGCGCCTCCGCCGATTCCATCGCTTTCCGTATGAGGGGGAGCCCTTCGGGATCGCACCGCTCGGCGAGCGCCGCGAGGTACGCCGGCGGAACGCATCCGCTCGCGAGGCGCGAAACGAGGCGTTCCTCGTTGATGCCGGTTCCGAAGGATGACAGGGTGAATCCGTGCGCATCGAGGAGCGAAAGAAGCGCATCGAGCGGCTTCGAGCGGCGAGCCCCGCCGCGGCGGCTCGCGGCGCGCGTGCGGCGTGCGCCGGGCATCTCTAGCCCCGCCGCTTCCGGCTGTCCCTGCTCTTCTGCGTGCCTCGAATGGCGCAATAGATCCCGCACATCGAGCAGAGCTTTTCCGAATCCCCCGATATGGGATCGAACATGCCGCGGGCCGTCGCGGGATCGATGCTCCTCGAGAGCGCTCGTTCCCAGTCGAGCGCCGCGCGGGCGCGGGAGACGTCGAGATCCCAATCGGCCGCTCCGGGGAGACCCTTCGCGAGATCGCCGGCATGCGCGGCGATGCGGGCCGCGATGACCCCCTCGCGCGCGTCCTCGACCGAGGGGAGCCGCAGATGCTCGGCCGGCGTGACGTAGCAGAGAAAATCGGCCCCGTGCTGGGCGGCGACCGCGCCCCCGATCGCGCTCGTGATGTGATCGTAGCCGGGCGCGACGTCGGTGACGAGCGGCCCCAGAACGTAGAAGGGCGCGCCCTTGCAGATCCGCTTCTGCATGATCATGTGCGAGGGAATGTCCTGGAGCGGCACGTGCCCCGGCCCCTCGACGAAGACGCTCACGCCGCGCGCGCGCGCGCGATCGACGAGCTCGCCGATGACGAGAAGCTCGCCCATCTGCGCGACGTCCGTGGCGTCCGCGATGGCGCCCGGCCTGAGCCCGTCGCCGAGACTCAGCGCGAAGTCGTACTCCGCGGCGATTTCGAGGAGCCGGTCATAGTGCTCGTAATAGGGATTTTCCTTGTTGTTCGCGACCATCCACTGGAGGAGAAAGCACCCGCCGCGGCTCACGACGCCGGCGACCCGCGTGGCGGCGACCGCCTCGGCGAGCCTCTTCACGAGCCCGCAGTGAATCGTCATGAAATCGACGCCGTCCTTCGCGTGCCGTTCGACGACATCGAAGAACGCGTCGGTTTGCGTGTCGGCGATGTCCTTCCCCGAACGCGTCGTCTCGACGATCGCCTGATAGATGGGAACGGTCCCGAGGGGAATCGTCGATTGCGCGAGGATCGTGCGGCGAATCGCGTCGAGATCGCCGCCCGTCGAAAGATCCATGACGGCGTCGGCGCCCGCCTCGATGATGACGCGGAGCTTCTCGAGCTCGACGTCGAGCGTGTCGTGGGCGGGACTCGTTCCGATATTCGCGTTGACCTTCGTCCGCAGGCCCGCGCCGATACCGATCGGACGGCAGTGCGCGCGGGCCGTGCCCGTGATGATCGCGCGACCCTCGGCCACGAGGCGCCTGAGCGCCTCGGGCTCGATGCGCTCGTCGTCGGCGACCGATCTGAGGGCGCCCGTCAATTCGCCCTTGAGAGCTCTTTCGAATTCCGTCAATCCTCGCCCCTTTCTCAGTCTGCAATCGGTTCATTATACATTCGCGGAGGAGGCCCCGTCAATCGCGGGATCAGAATTTCTCCACGAGCGAAATATGGATTCGCGTGCCCTCGAAAGAGATCTGCTCTCCGACGCCGAAGCTCAGCGCGACGATACCGAGCGGGGATTGCGAGCGCAGCCCGAAACCCGCGCCGTTTCTCGCCGCCCATCCTTCGCCGCGCCGGAAGAACGCGCCGGCGTCGTCGAAGAGAAAGAGCCATCCTCCCTCGCCGAAACGGTATTCGAAGTTCGCGAAGACGATCCGTTCCCCGCGGAACTGGCTCTCGCGGTATCCCCGGAGCGTCGTCGCGCCGCCGAGCGGGAAAAGCTCGGCGAGCGGAATATCCCCCGACGAATGAACAGCCTCCGCGACGAGCCTTCCGTAGACGCTCTGGTTCCCCCACGTGAGCGCGGCGGCGCTCCCCTCGATGCGGTACAGGAGCTCCCCGTCGCGCTCCGCGCCCTTCGCCCTGAAATAGCTCGTTCGATACGCCCCCTCGACGAACGCGGCGAGCGCGACACCCGGAGATCCCCCCCTCGCGACGCCGAGGCGGAAGCGCTCGCGAACGCTCCGCGCGAGATCTCCCGAGCCCGGCACGTTTCTATCCGCCGCCGCCCCGGCGACGATCGACGTGCGCGGTCCGAGCGGGATGCCGAAGTACAATCCTCCCGAATTCCACATATAGGTGGAATCCTGGATGACCTGGGAGAGCTCCGCGTCCAGGCTCACGACGCTCGAAAGGAGAAACGGCTCCCTGAACTTCAGCGCGAGCTTCGAGTAACGCTCGCCGTCGTTGAGCCAGCCGAAATTGGCTTTGCGCCCGCTCCCCGCGATGTTCCTGAGCTCGAGATCGACGGATCCGTTCAGCACGAAATCCCCTCCCGCTTTCCGCGAGAATCCGAGGGCGCCCTGGAAGGAATTGCTCCGCTCGAAATCCTTGACCGGAATGATCACGTCGACCGCGCCGCTCGATCGCCGTTCGAGCCTCGCGTCTCCGACCGATTCGAAATAGCCCGACCCGCGGAGGTACTTCTGCGCGTCCGCGACTCGTTTCTCGCCGTACACGGAACCGGGCTTGAGGCGGGACGTGCGAAGCGCCGTCGCGGAATCGGTTTTCGCGATTCCCTCGAAGACGACGCCGGAAAGCCGGGAACGCTCCCCCTCGGATATCGATACCGTGAGCTCGACCTCGTTCGACTCGGAGAGATATTGAAAACCCGTCAGCCACACCTGGGCGTACGGATATCCCGATTCGTTGTAAAACACGAGAAGCCCGCGGAGCGATTCCTCGAGGAGGAACGGATCGAATCGCTCTCCCGCCGCCGGCCGCACGCGCTTCGCCGCCTCGGCGTCTCCGATGAGCTCCGCTCCGCTCACCGACACCGCGCCGATCCGGGCCGGCTTCCCCTCCTCTATCGCCAGACGGACGTCGACGCCGTCCGGGGACCCCGACGTGTCGACGCGAACCGCCGCGCCGACAAATCCATTCGCGAAATAGATCGAATCGACGCGGGCGACTTCGAACGATACGAGCGAATCGGAATACTCCACGCCGGCGCGGAGAGGGCTCCGCCGCTCGAGCTCCGAAGCGGAAATCGCCTCAAAGCCCGTGTATCGCACCGCGCGGATCACGCCCGCCTCGGAGAAGCACGGCAGCATGAAAACGAGCGCCGCGCTAGAAATAAGCGCGACTCTCGACCTTGAGGTCATGTACCGTTTTCACCTCCCCCGCGTAATCCTTCTCGCGGCGCCCCGTGTAATTGAGCCCGAAGCTCACGTTCCGCGAAAAGCGATACTGCCCCATGAGGCTCCAATCCTCGCGCAGCCCCTCCTCGAGGAAGAAGAGGGGTTTCCCGGTCTCGGACTTCGCGTCCGTGTAGGTAAGCTTGAAGAACGAGGCGACGTTGAGACGCTCCCCGATGGACGACGAGAGAGAGGGGGTCGCCATGTACGATATCTGCTTCGCGTCCGATACCTCGTCCCCGCGGTTTTCCGCGCCGAGATCGAGCGAAAGCCTCGTCGACGGATTGAAGCGATAGCTGAGGATCTGCGCGAGCGAGTTCGTCCCGACGCGGTAGTTCTGGCCCGAGAATCCCGTAACCTCCCTCGTGCGCAGGCCCGTGCCCGCCTCCCAGGTGATGGCGAACGCGCTCCAGGGAGCCGATTCCGCCCGGACGCGCACCTCCCGGAGGAAGCTCTCGGCGAACGATCCCTCGAGCCTGTTGTCCTCTTCGTCCTCGCGGGAATACGAGACGCGCAGCTTGAAAATCCGCGACGAGTTGAACAGCGTGCACTCCTCGCGGAGCTTGTTCACGCCGTAGACGGTGGCGTCGTTTCTCTGCAACAGCGACGGTCTCAGGAGATAGAGCCCCGCGAGATCCCCGGTGCGCGAATTCTCGACGACGGTGAACGAATGATCGAGCGAAACCTCCCGCTTGATTCTCCCGAAGAAGCTTTCGTCTCCCGTCTCGTCGCTCAGGCCCCGGACCCCCGCGCCCGCGCTCGCCTGCATGGAGAGCTCCACCGTTCGAACGGGCTCGGTGTCCCCTCCCGGAAGATAGAGGACCATGTAATCCCCGCGCTTCTGCCCGACCTCGCGCCCCTCCTTGTCGTAATCTCCCCGGTTCTCGCCGACGAACACGATCGCCCGCTGGCGCGTCCGCTCCTCCCCGGCGCTTATCCGATAGCTCAGGTCCGCGGCGAGACCGGCATTCTCCCACGAATCGCGCGCCCGCAGGCGCGCGAGGTTGTACCAGGAGATGTCGCCGAAACGCGCCTCGCGCGTCCGCCGATGCGTCGCGAAGAGCTCGAGGATGCGCCCGCCCTCGGAAAATCCCCCGTCGAAACCGATCTCGTCGTTTTCCCGCGCGCGGAACCACCTCGCGGTCAACGAATCGAGCTCGTCGGTGAGCCGCCTCGTGAAGGACAGATTCGCCCGGTATGAGCCGATGTCTCTGCCGGCGAGCGAAAATACGCCTTGCCGGTACTGGCGCCCCGTGTCCGGGGCGACCGCCTGCGTCGCCTGGTACCGCTCGCCTTCCACGATGAGCCGCGGCGCGAGATGCCAGAACGCGAGAACGCCGCTCCCCTGCGCAAAACGCCGCTCCCGTTCGCTCCCCGCTTTCGACGCGAACGCCTTGAGCGACAGCCCGCGCCTCTCCATATCGCCGATGCCGCCGGCCACGTCCGCTTTTCTCGCCGACAGCGCGGTGCCGCGCGAGAGCGAGAGCAAGCTCCCGGCGAACTTCCACGCGCGCTCGCCGGCGAGAGAGATCCTGCCTCCGCCGATGTTCTCGCGGCCCGAAAAGGCGAGGCCGTCGAGCCCCCACTCCCGGTAGAAATACGATTCCCGTCGCTTGTCGGGGGAGACGAATCGATCGTCGAGGGTCGAATATTCTCCGGAGAGAGAGAGACGCGCGACGGCGATATCGAGATCCTTCAGTCCCCCGGAGAGCTTCATCGCCTGCCCTGTGTTGTCATCGTCTCCGGCCGACGACAAGCGATTCCGGTCGTAGTCGCTCACGTTTCCCTCGGTCTCGACAAAGAAGGCTCCCCTCGCCGCGGAGACGCCGAGCGTAAAGACTCTCTTGCGCTCCGCGAGCGGCAGGAATCTGCCGATGCGGAAATCGCCTTTCCCTTCCCCTGCGTACCGGTATTTGACCTCTCCGCCCGTCGAGAAGCCGTCGACGAGATAATCCCCTTCGCCCGATCCGACCTCGTAGAAATCGAGACGGTACTCGCCGAGCGAGTCGTCGAACACAAAACGGGAGGGCAGCGAATCGGCCGGGATCAGCGCATAGTTCCCCTTCCCCGCTTCCACGCGCTCGATGCCCGAGGTCGTCGCTTTCGACGGATCGTCCCCCGCCTCCTCGAGCACCGCCCTGTCGGCCGCGCCGATGGATCCGAACACCGGCTTCCCCGTATCGTCCGACTCCTGGAAGAAGAAAGCCCGCAGGCCCAGCGCGCCGCCGGACCGGGACAGCGTCCAGCCGCCGGTGAGGGTCGTCCGTTCGTAGCTGTCCTCGCTCATCTCGTAATCGATCACGATCTCCGAATCCTTCGTCACGACCAGCCGCTCCATGAAGGTAACGGTACCGCGGTTGTAATCGATCGTGTAATCGTTTTCGCTGCCGCGTTTGAGCCGGCGGCCGTTGAAATAGACGCGCTCCGTGCCCGGGAGAATGATGACGGCGTTGAATCTCCTCGCCGGAAGCAGCTCGTACGGACCCTGCACCCCTTCCCTACCCGCGAAGCTCGCCGTCTTGAATCTCCCCTTCGCGACGCCGCCGCTCGCGGTGAAGGATTGCCCCCGGACGTTGACGCCCGCGGCGACGCCGCGGAGCTCCCGCTGAAACGAAGAGAATTGCGACCAGGAGAGCGCGGAGGAGAAATCGCCGAGCTGCACCTCGGTATGTTTCGCCTTCACCTGCACGGAAACCTTGTCGAGGTACTTCAACTCCTCGGTGTTGCCTTCGGGCTGCACGGGAAGGTTATCGTCGGAGAGAAACGCGTTCACCTCGAGATCCTTGGCGACCTTGCCGACCATCGTGACCCGGAGGCTTTGATCGAGGCCGAGATCCCTGTTGGAGCCGATGTTGACGCCGACGGTCTTGCTCCCCGACACGCGAAGCTGGTAGGGCTCGGCGGCGCGGCGCTCCTCCCGCGCCGGGGCGGGGGAAACGAGCGGCTCCAGCGGAAGCGGCGGCGCGCCCTCCGCGACGCGCGACGCGAATACGGGACCGAACGGAAGCGGATAGCGCGCATACCGCACGACGAGACGTTCTCCGCCCGAGGCGGGTCTGACGAGCACGATCGAGCCCCTCAGCGTGTTGATCCGGTAATCGCTCCCTCGTTGGAGAAGAGCGCCGTCGATGAGAACCGAATCGCTCTCGGGAACGATGAAGGACCTGCCGATTTCGACCCTCGTCTGTCCTTCCTCGAGAATGAACGCGCGCCTCTCCGGCGCCCGGAGGACCGGGAGGGATGTTTTCCCCTGATCGAACGCGGCGGCGGGCCCGGGGCCGCACGTCACGGCGACGGCGACGGCTGCGGCGAAGATTCCGAGTGCGCGCATCATTTTTCACGCGGGTAGTGAAGCCGGTAGACGAGCACGGAGCGGGATTTAAGGTCGGCGACGTAGAGCAAGCCGTCCCAGCCGGCGGCGGCCGCCGCCGGCGAGATAGCCTCTCCCGAGAATGAATCGATATCCGCCACGTGTTCGCCTCGCGCGTCGAAAACGGATACGCGGCCCTGCTTCGAGTCGCACACGAATATCGTGCCGGCATGATCGACCTCGACCGAGCGAGGTGAAACGAACGGCTCCTCCGGAGGCGGCTGCACGACGCGCTCGTAACGACCCGACGGCGAGAAGAACTGGAGCCGCCGGTTCCCCGTTTCGACGACCACGAGCCCCTGGTTCGCGAGGAAGGCGGCTTTTCGCGGCGCGTTGAACCTCCCCGGCCCCCATCCGAACTCCCCGATCGTCAGCTCGCGATCGAGGAGCGGCGTCCAGAGGACGACGGCGTGATTCACGACGTCGGCCGTGATGATCCTCCCTCCCGACCCTCCGGTGAGCGAAACGGGACGAACCCGATCGAATACGTCGAACGACAGAAGAACGTCGAGATAGACGCCGCGCGAGTCGTAGCGCAGAAGTTTGTTCTGCGAATAATCGAGAACGAGGATAAACGATTCCTGAACGGCGACGTCGATGGGATAGAACGAGGGGTTGTTCGGCGGCCGTTCGAACTCGAGCGACGCTCCGTCGGGAGGATATCCGAACACCTTTCCCGCCATCGCGTCCGAGACGTACACGGCCCCGCGTGCGTCGACCGCTACGCCGGTCGGCTCGCGCAGATCGCCCGCTCCGTAACGGAGAGCCGTCTCCTCGATGCGGAGCGCGCTCACGGTGTCGGGATTCGATGGAAAGGTTGCGGCATCGTTCGGATGCGTCGCTGAAATCGGCGTCTCCGCCCGCGCCGGCATCGGACAGGACGCGCGCGGCGCCGGCGCGCAGAGCATGAGCGGAATCACGAGTGCCGGTACGATGCGTTTCATCTCGCGCCGCCTGCCGGGCCACCGGCGGACAATCCTAGAATGACCGCTGCACGCAGAGCGCGAAGCCCTGCGGCTTCCGCTCGAGACCGATCGACGTCGTTCCCTCGTTCGCCGCGGGGCGTTGATCGATCCGGACGATTCTCACGGCGTCGGCGGCGCTCACGATCCTGAGCGCGACCGCGCCGATCGCCGAGTAGAGGGCGACACGGTACGCGAAACGGCTCCCGTCACGAATGTCCCCGTAGCGGCGGTACTCGCTCTCGCTCCTCCATGCCCAACTCTCGTCTCCGGTCATCGCACGGGCCTCGTAATAGGACTCCATCGCCTCGACGTCGGGATAATGGAGATCGCGCGCCTCGCGGCGCAGCTCTTCGTTATAGCCTCCGGGGCCGTCGCTCGACAGGTGCTCGCCGATCGTCCGGTAATAATCCTTCGAATGATCGGTCCCGCGCACGTTCGCGAAAACGACCGCGTAATCCTGATACGTATTCTCCCGGTCGTACCCCAACCACAGGAAGCTCGCGACCGTTATCCAGGTGGCGGTTTCAATGCCGTAATATATCTTCGCGCGGAGCGAATGCCCGGCGCGCTGCTGCCCGAGCCCCGGAAGAAGGAGGCTCCATGCGGCGGCGCTCTTCGCAGAAATCCCTTTCGCCGGCTCGCCCGCTTCGAGCGCCGTTCCCGCGGAAATCGTTCCGCCGGCGTCGAAGCCCCGCGCGTTTTCCGGAGATTCGAGGCGCAGCGTCGGGGGCTGCAGACGACCGGCGTCGAATACCGATTCGGCCGACGCGGAGGCGGAAACGAACAGAAACGCACACGCGGCGATCGTCAGAATTCTCATGATTCCTCTCATCCTTTTCCTCCGCTAGAAGCGACGGCTGATAACGACGGTCGGCGTCCGGTCGTACGTTTTGAACCTGACGCCCCACCCCTCGTCCGGATTCTGCCCCTTCGAAATCCGGTACGCGAGCCATCCCGTATCGAGCATGGAAACGACGCGATTCACGATGAGCCCCATGAGCCTCTGGTCGGCGTTCAACAGATAGCGATCGCTCTCGTTCCGCAACGATACGTAATACGTTCGATGCGCGGTCCAATAGGAGAAATCCGGATTCGCGTAATCGAGGGCGTCGTCCCATCCGAACGCGAACGCGTTGTATTTGCCTATGTTTTCGTAATACTCCTCCCTGTCATCTTCGAGAGATGTATAGAAGAAGTAATTGTAGTCGTTCCGGCAACGATCGTTGTAGTCCACCCAGCTGTCGCAGCTGTCGCCGACGCCGGCATTGCAGCACGGATGATCGTGAAGGAACTTGTCCAGGCTCCAGTGCTCGTCGGCGTACGCCTCGTAGTCCCGCTTATAGTCCTTCCCGATATTCTTGTTGTCCACGTAGCTGTACCAGAGATATCCCTCGACGGCCAGAAAGACGGGGACGCGGGCGAGGGTCCAGGGATCGCGCGAGGTCCGGTAGCAGTAGAGCTCCCCCATGCCCGGAAGGATCGCCGACGCGAGAATCGCGACGGCTGTATTCCTGCGGCTCCACGAGGCGCCCGAGCCTGAGCCCGCCTGCGCCGGCCGCGGCCCGGAGAGAAACGCGCCCGGCCCCGCGACGCGCGTTCCGTCAAGGGGGAGACGTTCGCCGAGGGGCCTCGCTCCCGGAACCGCGAGAGCGCCGTCCGTGAAAAACACGGACGAGGCTATGCCGGGGCTCCCGGAGCCCGCGCCGGCCTTCATGAAAGCGGGGACCGACTCAGCCCGCGGCGCGGCAGGAGACAGCGCAAGCAGGAACGCGACAAATGGAACAACCGCAAAACGCATACGACCTCCACGCTTCAGCGCCCGATGGCGAATCTCCGTTTCGTTTCCGAGGTGCGCGCCGCTCCCGAGATCGGGCGGTCTCCTGCGCGCAGGGGATTGTATTGAAGAGTCGAAATAAAAGCAACTGCGCCTGGCTTCCAGGAGCGGTTCTCTGCCAAGGATGCGTCAAACCTTTCCCAGGGGCTAGAACGTGAATCCGATCGACCAACGATGCACTCTGCCGAGCTCCTTCGCCTGGGGAATGCTCGCCCAATCGAGCCGATAGCGTTTGCTGAAGCTGAACCCGAGACCGTATGTCGGGTCCATGATGTTGCCGTCCCTGTCGTGCATGTAGCCTGCCCGAACCGTTATCAGATCGATATAGGAGAATTCCGCCCCGGCGTGGAACGTGTTCGAGCGATCGAACTCCACGAGAGGCCTGTTGAATTCGGCCGCGACCGTCACCCTGCCGAGATCGCTTGCATAGGGCGTATAGGCGAAGCCGGTGCGCAGGTTGCGCGGAAGAGACGCCGCCTGATCGACGTTGACGAAGCTGACCGACGGCCCGAGATTGGATACGCAGACGCCGAGGTCGAGCCGCGAGACCTTATAACCCAGAACCGTGAAATCGGGCACCCTCCAGAGTCCGCCGATATCGAAAGCCACCGAGCTCCCTCTTCCCGCCTGCCCTTCGACGGTCGCCTCCCTCGGCGCAAGGTCGATATAGATGAATTTGAGATTCATGCCGATCCCGATGTTGTCCCAAACCTTGACCGCTCCGCTCAACGTCGGCGCGATCTCCCACGAACGGAACTTGCCCAGATACTCGTTGTTCTGGCCCCGCCCCTCCCATTCGCCATAGGTGAGATATATCAGCGAAGCACCGATCGTCCCCAGCCCTTCGACCTTGAATGCTCCCCCGAAATATTCATAGAATACATCTGAAGCGAGCTCCGGAACGAGCTGCGAATGCATGAGATCCACCGCGTTATTAACGAACGCGAGCCCCGCCGGATTCCACCAGATCCCCGTCGCGTCGTCCGCGATCGCGACATAGCTCTGCCCGAGCCCGTTCGCGCGTGCGCCCGGCGGAATGATGAGAGAATGAGCCCCCGCTTCTCCCTGCGCCTGCAGGGTCCCTGTCAGGGGAAAAGCGAAAACCGCCGCGAGAGCGAAAATTGTCAGGTTCTTCATCATACGTAGATCCTCCGTTCTACATGATATACACTATAAATAATAGCCCTCTCATGGTCGGGTCAAGCTGTTTGCCTCGACGGCGCGACAAATTCTCCGGGCTCGTTCTCCGCCCGGGCGGGGTGCGCTAGCGCAGCAGGACCGCCTTTCCCCTGACCGTTTCCGTCCTGTGGAAGGAATCCTTGAAATCGACCTCGAGCACGTACAGGTACGTGCCGTTCGCGATCAGGTCCCCCGCCGAGTCCCTGCCGTCCCAATATATGCTGTTGAATCCCTCGAGCGCCGAGATCCGCCGCTCCCAGATCCTGATGCCGGATACGGTAAACACGGCGAGCCTCGCCTCGGCCGGATTCGTCACCTGGAATATGAAGTTCGTGCTTTTCGAAAAGGGATTCGGGAGATTGAATACGTCGCTCACCTCGTAGAGCCCCTCCTCGACGATATCGAAACGCAATGTATCGGACGACGAGAGCCCGAGGTTGTCGAACGCCTTGATCATGACCGTGTGGGGTCCCGGTTCGAAGCCGGCGGAGAGCGGGTACTCGACCCTTCCCGACGTCGAGGAACCGTGATCGTAGGCGAAGAAATCGGTAACGTAGACCGGAAAACCGCTCCCGTCGAACTCGAGGAAGATCGAGCTCTGGGGCTCGGTGCCGAGAATCGCGATCCCGTCCGGATCGGAGAGATCGGCGATGAGGCGCGCGCCCGCCTTGACCTTCGTCGCCTGTCCCGCGAAGTAGATATGCACGGACGGAGGCTCGAGATCGGGCCGCGGCGCCTCCGCCTGAACGATCAGCAGCGTATCGCATGCGCCGACCCCGTCGATAGCGGGGGAGGCCACGTAGCTCCGGATCCGCGCGTCGGGGCCCGTATGGCATCTCTTCGGAACGGTGAAATCGACGGTGAATCTTCCCGCGGTGACGTCCACCGTCCCCCGGAAGAACTCCGCGCCGGGGAGGGCGTATACGAGGCGGATGGGAACGCCTCCCGTGACGAACGATTCGTTGATCTTGTTCTCGGCCTCCTGCACGATCACGTCGGCGGTTCCGTTGAAGGATGAGAGCACCCGGTCGTCGGCCGTGACCGATCCCGTGACCCGGCACTTTTCACCCGTCCGCATCGTATCGATCCCGGCGGTTTCATGCTCGACCGGATAGGATGGTGCCGCGAGGCGCATCGCGGGATCGCCGAGAAGCATGTATTTCGTGTTGTTGCTTTCGTATCCGCTT
>JBFYZM010000080.1:0-9578 GCA_041309505.1 Candidatus Krumholzibacteriota bacterium | reverse complement strand
GCTGAAATATATCATATCGTCCCTCGAGGAGATGGACCGGGAGGCCTTCTTTATCAACAAAATGATCAAGAATCACCTTCAGAAGAGGAAAGAGGCAGCGCAATGACCGGTACGGCGAATCCCTTCGGCAAGATCCTGCTGTACATCGACGGAAGCGAATCTTCGATCACCGCCGCCCTGTTCGCGATCGCGCTCTCGAAGGCGCACGGCGGCGTCCTCAGGGTCATCTACGTGGTGAACGACAACCTCCTCACCGAGCTTCTCAGCGCGAAGGTCTTCGTGCAGATGGAGAAGATGGACTACGAGCGTGACCTCGAGGATGACGGCAAGCGCAAGCTCAACTACGTCGTGAAGCTCGCCGAGAAGAAGGGCGTCAAAATCGAGACGATTCTCCGCACGGGCGTCGTTCACGAGGAGGTCGCCCGGGAAGTCACCGCGAGCGATTGCGATCTGCTCGTCCAGGGGGAGCTCGGAGAGGTTCTGAGCCTGCGCGATTCGTTCTACGAGGAAGGGGAGCGGATCCTGCGGAAGGTGAGCTGCCCCGTTCTCGTCGTGCGGAACAAACGCAAGGTGGACAAGCTGTACGAGTCGGTATAAGGCCGGCCGCGACGACGCCGCGGGGCGGAAACGAGGGCCTTGCGCGGAGACTCGGCGTTGATTATGTTCCGTGAATATCGAAGGGCTGCCGGGAATAGTTCCCGAGGAGGCACACAGCGATGAAGCTTATCGATTTTATCACTCCCGCTCACGTGAAGATCCGGCTCGAGGGAGACAGCAAGGAAGAGGTCATCGAGGAGCTCGTTTCTCTTCTCGTCGATACGAGCGACGTGGATGATCCGGACGCGATCTTCGAAGCAGTGATGAACCGGGAGCGCGAGGGATCGACCGGTCTCGAGAAGGGCGTGGCGATTCCGCACGCGAAATCGGACGCGGTGAAGAGCCTCAGCATCGTGATCGGGATATCCCGCGCCGGCGTCGATTTCGCGGCTCTGGACGGAAAATCGTCGCATCTCTTCTTCCTCATGGTCGCGCCGACCTCCGAGTCCGGCCCCCACGTGCAGGCGATCGCCAAGATCGTCAAGATGATCAAGCTCGACAAGTTCCGGAAAAAGCTCCTCGACGCCAAGAAGCCGGAGGACGTGGTCGAGGCGATTTCGCGCGTCGAAAGCGGCGAAGACGAGGAATGAGCGGGGGCTTCCGCACCCCGTGACCCGCGACGCTTCAACCCGGTTCTCCGTCCATCGAAAATCACGATGAAAGAATATCCGGCCGATACGGTCATTGGCTACTTCGGCTTCCCGCGGCGGAAGGTTCTCCGCGAGGCGAGGGAGAGGTTCGGCCCGGATCTCCCGCTCGTCGATCTCGACGTCGACCGGGGCGCGCCCGATTCGGGGATCCTTCCCGCGACGACGTGCCGGATCGTCGCGAACGTCGTCGACAACGCGCTGAGCCTCGGGAGCGCTCTCGCGGCGGTGGTGGCCGCCGTCGGCGAGGACAAGTGCGATCGCGTCCGGCACGCCGCCTTTCTCCTCCGGAAAATGGGCGTTCGGGTGATCGAGTCGCGCTTTCCGGAAGGGGAATTCGAGGACCGGCCGCTCGTGTATTCGCGCGCGCTCCTGCCGCTCAGGGAGAAGATCGACCGGATCATGGCGACCGTCGTCGATCCTTCGGCCGCGGAGCCGGCTCCGGCTTCCTGCGAGCCGACGCACGGCTTCTGGGGAGTGCCACCGCACGATTTCCGCATTCTCGATCTCTTCCCGGAAACGACGCACGTGTACGGATGGACGCGGTGCGTCGAGGCGGGTCGCCCTTCCGACCTCGAGCTCGAGTGCCTGGTTGACGAGGGGATTCCCGTCGTGTTCTTCACGCAGAGCTTTTGCGCGAAGCAGGATCTCGCGCACTACCTCGCGGAGAGGCACCGGGGGCTCGCCGTGGATTGCCATCGCGAGATCAACGATTCGATCCTGGCGAAGGTCGAGGCGTTCGTGAGGTTGTCGCGATGAAGATAGCCGATTGCGGCAGCACGTATTCGAAGATCCTCGACCTCGACACGGGCGCCCTCGAGATCGTCGCGACGAAGGAGCTCGTGCGGCGCGCGAGCGAGCGCTACGAGGTCGCGACGGGGCACTGCGCCCGCGGCAGGTGCGCCGTCTACCGGAACGAGCTCATCGCGTTGGCCGAGGGAGGGCTCGCCCTCGTCGCGGACGGAGACTTTTCCCTTGTCGACGTGGGAGGCAGGGATATAAAGTTCGTACGGTTCAAGGGACGGAAGGTCGAGAAGCTCGACTGGAACCTCTCCTGCGGCTCGACGACGGGGGCGACGCTCGAGCTTCTCGGGAACTACTACGACATCGATTTCTCGACGCTGCGGCCGTCCGATCGATGGGTGAACGTCACCTGCGGCGTGTTCGGAATGGAGCGGGTGCTCGAGCAGATCTCGCTCGGGACCTCTCCCGAGGAGAGCGTGGCCATGTTCCTCCACGGTTTCGTGCGCAACATGATCGATTTCCTGGGGAGGCCCGCGCATCTTCATCTCTCGGGGGGGTTCTGCGAGAACCGGTGCTTCGTGCAAACCGCCGGGCGCTACTGCCGCGTCACGCCTCTCGGGAGAACGGTTCTCCTCGAAGGCCTGAAGAAGGGAATCGAATGAACGGAACTCGCGCGAAATCCGCTCGATCCGCCGCCGTGCTCGCGCTCTGCGCGCTCGCGGCGATCATGACGCCGTCGTGCCGTCTCCCGCAGCGAGGATCGTCCGCGGACATCGGGCTCGAGAGCGCTCCCACGGGAACCGATCTCGCCGCCGCGGCTCGATTCGCGATCCCGGGGGACGACGTGCCCGAATCCTTCCTGAAAACGCTGCCCGACAGCGGCATCGTTCCCGTGCGCGTCTCGATCCGCAACGAAGGCGCCGTGCCGCTCTTCATCCACAGCGCGAACGGGATGAATCTCTCCAGAGGATTCGAAGGCTTCGCGCTCGTCGACGGCGGAACGATTCGGCTTCCTCTCGCGCCGAAGGAGGTCGCCGAGATATTGCTCGGATCGAGCAAGACGGGGCGCTATCGCATGCGGGGCGCCACGAGCTTCGTCGCGGGGACGCTCCTTGCGCCCGTCGGGGCGTTCTTCATGTACACCGAGGTCGATATCGGGCGGCACTACCGCCCCATTTTCAACAAATCGTTCTATCCCGCCCTTGAAAGCGGCATGATGAAGCCGGTGCGCATCGCGCCGGGCGAGGAGCGGAGCGGCTATCTCTACTTCGCGATTCCCCCGGGCGAGAGACCCGATTCCTGCGAGCTCCTCGTGCGCGCGTGCCTGGCGCAGCCGGCTCCGCGCTCGCTCCCGGGCTCCAGCTTCATATTCTCGCGCGGCGATCCTGCCGGATATCTCTTCAAGCTCGGCGAGGCGGCGGACGGGAGCGCGCACGGGCTCTACGCGGCGCGCGTCGCCGCGCTCGGCGCGGAATCGGATCCGGCGTGGACCTTCGTGGCGCCGGTCGCTTCGAAATCCGCGTCCCTCGCGGACGCCTCGATCGCGGGGACGCTCGCCGCGTGCGGCGTCAATTTCATGGCGAAGGGCAGGGTATATCTCGCGCGGCTCGGCGAGAAAACGGCGCTCCTCGAGGAACGATCGTTCACGCGCAAGATAGGCCGCGTGTTCGTCGCTTCCGGCGGCGCGTTCGTCGTGACGGAAGACCGATTCTGCCATTATTTCGACGCTGCCTCCGGCACATGGGCGCTCGGCGTGAAGCTCGGCATCGAGATCGACGATATCGCGCTCGTGAACGAGCGACTGCTCGCGTTTTCGAAGGCGAAGGGGATATCCTTTTTCGACGCGTCGGGCGCTGCGCCGTTGGCCCGCCGCGGGGAGAAGCCGCTGCGAGCGGCGAAACGAACGGCGATCGGTCTCCTCGGCGGAGATCTCGTCCTCCTGACGCGAGGCTCCTCCGTCCGGTGCGACACGCTCGCCCTTCTCGACACCGGCGCCATGGGGGAGATCGGCCGCGGCTCGCTGCCCGGAAAGGTTCGCGCCGCTTCGTCCGACGGATCGAATCTCGTCGTGCAGTTCGAAGACGGCACGATCGCGAGAATCGTCCGCGGATCGGGCGAGCTGTTCGCCGTCGCCGAGGCGGGCTATCTTCCGTTCGAAGCGCGGGCGCTCCGGGCCGTGCCGGAAGGATTCATGGCGATCGGAGAGGGGGGCGCCTTCGCCGCGGGGTCGGTCGGATCGTTCGGCCCCGGCGTCCGCGGCGCCCTCGAGTTGTCCGTTCGGGTGCGATGAATGCGCGGGAGGGCGCGAATCATGGATCTCAAGCCGGCGACGATCGAAGAAGTTCTCTCGACGTTTTCCTCGCACATCGCGAAGTACTACCCCTCGGCCGACGTCTTCCGCCGCAACTTCGACCTGCTGCTCAAGGGGAAGCGCGAGCGGCCCGACGAGGCGCAATACCCGCTCTCCCTCGAGAGGAATATCGTTTTTCTGAACGATCTCGTCGCGGAAGCCGAGGCGTTCGTCGGACGGATTCTCGCCGCGGAATCCGACGGAGGCGCGAAGGAGGAGGACCTCTCGGCGGTGCTCGACGCCGTCGAGAAGAAAGCGCACGAGGCGAACGCGCGGAGGCACCGGGAAGCGTTCGTCGACGGGAGCGCTGAAGAATTCCGGGAGCTTCGCGAGGACCGCGCGGCGGGCGGGAAGCCCTATCTGGACAAGCTCGAGTTCAATTACCGCTACCTCATGACGCTCAGGGTGTTCCTGTTCGAATTCATCTCGGTGCTCGCGGCGATACGGGCGGGCTATTCGATCGTAGGCGAGACGTCCGAGATCTTGGCGAAGATACGAAATCACCTCGAGCTGACCGTTCATTATTACCTCGGAAACGTCGCCGTCGCGGAGCAAGAGGGCGTCAAACCGATAGCCGGATAACGTCGGGCGGCGATTCTTTTTCTTGAAAAAGCGCCCGCGGCCGGGTAGACTCTCCATGAAAGGAGCCGCCGTGCAGTCGAAAGAGCTCATGTGGACGGATGTATTCGGTCAACCGGCCTGTTCGGCCGGGGCGGTCGCGAGAGCGGCGAAAATCCTCGCATTCGTCTGCTTCACGGCGGTCGCGGCCCAGCTGGCCGTGCCTCTGCCCTTTACGCCCGTCCCCGTGACGATGCAGACCCTGTTCGTCGTCCTCGCGGGCATCACCCTCGGCGCCCGCGACGGATTCTACGCGCTCCTCGCGTATCTCGTCCTCGGGCTCGCCGGGGCGCCCGTATTCGCCGGTTTCAGCTTCGGCCCCGCCGTGCTTCTCGGCCCGACCGGGGGATATCTCGCATCCTTCCCCGCGGCCGCGCTCGTTTCGGGGCACCTTTTCGGGAGGCTCGGCGGAAGCCGTGTCGCCGCGTTCTTCGCGTCCCTCTGCGGGATGGCCCTCATTCTCGCGGGCGGCGCAGCCTACCTGTCATCGATCGCCGGTTTGTCGTTCGGGCGGACGTTCCCGCTCGCGATCCTTCCGTTCATAGCGGGGGATTTCGCGAAGGCCGTTATCGCGGCGTTCCTTTCGAAGAGGGGCGCCTGATCAGTTCGGGCCTGTCCAGCCGGCGAGCCGCGCCCAGAGCCACCAGGCGGCGTACGCTTTGAGATTCCCATTCAACGGCTGCGTATGCTGCGAGGTGCAGGGGTACCAGTCATCCGGATGAGCGGTCTGCCACTCGATCGCCCAGTTCGCGTCGAACTGGTTGTCCCCGTCGCTGTCGTAGTCGCAGTTGTCGTTCGCGTCCTTATCCAGGAAATAGACGCCGTCCGGGTTGTACGATTCGATGTCGGCGAAATCGTAGAGGATCTTGTTCTGCGCCCGGCAATAGGCGCGGATCTGCTCGTTGCGGATGTGCAGGTTGCCGGTGGGCCCGTATCCGTCCAGATGCCCCGTCATGTAGACGAACTTCACGCCCGGGAAATCGGATTCGAGGGCGGTCATCTGACTCAGATAGACGATGATGTCGTCCTCGGACGCGCTGCTCACCTGTCCGCACCACGACCAGATGATGACGTTGACCTCGGGGTGGCTGTTGAGGTAGCTCCGCGTATCGGCGGCCCAATCCGCATTCGCGCCGAGATCCCCTTCCATCGGCGACGGTTTGTCCCTGATATCGAGGGCGCCGCCGGTTCCGCCGCTGTTCCATGAGTACAGATCGCCTTTGAAAGCGACGAGCCCGGTCATCCCGTCGACGAGCTGGGTTCCGTGGGAGGTGTGCCCGTAGGCGATATGGAGGGTCGATTTCGCCTGCTCGATCGCCGCCTGCGGAATCGCGTCGATGTCGCGGCACAGGTGATCGACGATGATCGTGCTCGGATTCGAATCGAGCGGGTGCGTGCGCGCGGTGTTCGGCTTGCTGTCCGATTCGCATGACGCGCTGAGCAGGAGCGATAGAGTAATTAATGCCGGATAAACAAGATAGGATTTGTTGCCCATTTCGATCTCCCTTCCTTGGCCGAGGAGGCCCGAATCCCGGTAATCATGCAAGAATCGCGCGCTTTCAGGAGCCGCCGAGCGAGCGCAGGGCGTCCCCGCTGAGCCGATAGAGAATCCAGTCGTCCATCGCGCGGGCGCCGAAATGCTCGTAGAACTCCCGGGCCGGATTCCACTCGAGGACCGCCCATTCCACCCTCCCGAGATTGCGCTCGCGCGCGATCCGGGCGCAACGCAGGAAGAGCGCCTTCCCGACGCCGAGGCCGCGGAACTCCGGCCTCACGTAGAGGTCCTCGATATAAAGACCGGCTCTCCCAACGAACGTCGAATAGTTCCTGAAGTGAATGACGAACCCCGCGGGCTTGCCGCCGCATTCCGCGAGAAGGGCCTCCGCCGCGGGATCGCCGCCGAAAAGGCTCTCCCGGACGATCTCCTCGGTCGCCGCGACCTCGTGCGGAATCCGCTCGAATTCCGCGAGCTCTCCGATCATCCGCAGCAAAAGCGGGACGTCGCCGACGGTCGCTTGCCGGATCTCGATTTCCTGATCGTTGCCCATCGCCCGATGCCCTCCTCGAATCGTGCTGTTCGAAGAATAATCGACGCCGAGGGGGGTTGACAACAGGAGAAATCCGGATAGAATAATGATGCGAGTTGGCGGGTAGGGAACAGGAGTGATGAAGAAAGCCGCGAACGAGCGGCAGATCCGAAGAATCCCAACGCCAGACTCGGTACACCCTCATAGTGAGACGCCCCGGTTTCGCAGATTTCAGTGAGAAGCCGAGGCGTCTTCTTGTTATGGGGCGTTTTCCACTCTCCCGGCGGCCGCGCCGGCGGTTCAGGAACGAAGGCCTTTCCCGCCCGCGAGCCGTTCCAACACCTTGCATTCCATGTCGATCCGGGCGTCCCATGAAACGAAGTAGCCCCGCGCGAACCGGGCAGCCTGCTCGCCGAGGCGCTTTCTCAGCTCGTCGTCGCGGATGAGGAGCTCGAGCTTCTTCGCGAATTCGACGACGTCGCCGTTCTTCACGAGGAGTCCCGTCTCGCCGTCGCGGATGACCTCGGAAGTGCCCGACACGTCGAAGGCGACGACCGGCACGCCGCAGAGGATCGCTTCGCACGGCGGGAGCGACATGTTCGTAAGCTCGTTCGTCGCGGCGAAGATGTCGCTCGCTTTGAGGAAATAGACGACGTCCCGGTGCGGTATGACCCCCGGGAAGAGCACGTCGCGCTCGAGCCCGAGCTTCGCGGTTTCCCGCTCGAGCCGTGAGCGCTCCGGGCCGTCGCCGCCGATGACGAACGCCGCTTTTTCGCGAAGCGACGGGTCCATCATCGCGATCGCCTGGAGAAGGAGCTCTATCCGCTTCGATTTGACGAGGCGCGAAAAGGTGACGACGAGAATCTTGCCCTGCGGCAGCCCCATCGCCGCGCGCGCCTCGCTCCGGTCGACGGGGAGATCGGCCCACTCGGTGTCCATGCCGTTCGGGAGGAACGATATCTTCTCGCGCGGGATGCCGAGGCGCGTGAGCGCCATCTCGCCGCGCGTCCCGTCGTTGAGGATGATGTAGTGATCGACGGGGCTCCGGAGCGCGATCACCTGCTCGACGCTCTTCCAGAGATATTTTATTTTCGGAAAATCGAACCGGTCGAGGTACATCACGCCGAACAGCTTCACGACGGTCGGAATGCCGAGCCTCCCGCCGACCCTCTTGAGCGGGAAGAACGAATAGTGCGTGAATCCCATGAGCACGTCGGGCTCGATCTCGATCGCGAGCCGTTCGAGCCTGCGGAGCACGACGAAGGGGAAGAGAATCGGCCAGATGAAACGCAGCATGATCCCCGGGAACCGCCTGAACGCCCGGAAGATGTTCGGGTACGTATGATAGGTGAGAAGCGAGTCTCCGAGATTCTCCCGCTTCGCCTTCGGCTCCGGAATGAGGAAGTGGAGCTCGATTCCCTTTTTCGTGAGGTGCCTGACGAATTGCAGCTCGTCGGCGACGCCGCCCCCCTCACCGAGCGACCAGATGTCCTCCCAGATCGAGAGGATGAGTATCTTCTTGAGTTTGCGCTCCACTATGTCCGTCCTTACAGGGCTCTGACCCTGTTCCTGATGAATCCGATTCTCTCGATCTCGACCGTCACGACGTCTCCGTCCTTGAGAAACACGGGCGGATCGCGGAAAACGCCGACTCCCGCGGGCGTGCCCGTCGAGATGACGTCCCCCGGAAAAAGCGTCATCGACGAGGAAACGAACGAGATGATCGCCGCCACGTCGAAGGTCATATCCGACGTCGTGCTCTCCTGCATCACGACATCTCCGAGCTTCTGGCGTATCGCCAGCGCGCCCGGATCGCCGAGCTCGTTCGCCGTCACGATCCAGGGGCCGCAGGGGGCGAAGGTGTCGAAGCTCTTCCCCCGGAACCACTGCTTGTCCTCTCGCTGGATCGCGCGGGCGCTCACGTCGTTGAACGCCATGTAGCCGGCGACGTAGGAAAGGGCCTCCGCCGCCGGGATCATCGTGCCCTCGCGAGCGATCACGACGGCGAGCTCCGCTTCGGCGTCGACGTTCCGGACTCCGGGACGGATAACGATGTCGTCGTAAGGGCCGGCGAGCGCGCTCGGGGCCTTCGCGAAGAGGAGGGGGCACGCCGGCGGTTCCTTCTTCTGCTCGATGGCGTGGCCGCGGTAGTTCAGGCCGAGGCAGACGATCTTGCCGGGGCTCTGGACGGGCGCGTGGAGGCGTGTTTCCTTGAGGGGGAGAAAATGCGAGCGGTCCAGCTCGGAGGCGTTGTCGGCGAGGTTCTGTACCTCGGGGACGAGACCGCGGCGAAAGAGGTCTTCGACCGTGACGGGAGCGCAGTGCAGGGCTGAGCTCACGTCGAGGATCATGTCGGCGACGACCACTCCCGCGCGCCTGCCCGCTTTTTCGAACGAGACGAGCTTCATGCGTTCACCTTCCGGCCGGGGCTCCGGCGGGCGGGGCAGCGGCGGTCGGGGCGCCTCCGAGCGCCTGTACGCGCTTCATGAACTCTGAAGCGTCGATGAATCCCGTCGCCCTGAGCTCCGCGCGCTCCCGCCCCGTCCGGTCGATGAAGATGATAACCGGAAGGCCGCGGATCCCGTATTTGTTTTT
>JBFYZM010000079.1:0-2550 GCA_041309505.1 Candidatus Krumholzibacteriota bacterium | reverse complement strand
TTTCTTTTGGGTATTGACGGGATCGGTGGGGGTTTGATAGAATTTACCTAGTCAGAGTTCGTCAGGCGGCTCCTTACTAGGGTTGAACGAAAAACTGAATCCCCGCGTGCAATGCTCGGCTCTTTGCGGAATCGAGTAATTATGAGGAATTATAGTCGAAAAATCGCGTTTCTCGTCGTTCTGGGCCTCGTCGCCGGGGCGGTTCCGACGTTCTTCGCGGCGCGCCTCGAGGCCCGCGATCCCCGCGCCGGCATCGCCCTGCCTGAAGATTACGCCCTGGGCGGCGAGCCCGGCGAGGATCCTCATCTGAAAACGATCCCGAAGATATACATTGCTCAGGACTCGAAGCTCCTTGGAATCGACGGCAGCGAGGGCCCCGTTCTGCTGGATGAGAGTTCGATAAACTCGATGGTTTCGCGGGAGGGTAGCGGGCGCGGTCTGGGTTCTCGGGTGAATCTTGCGTGGAGGATGTTCCTCCGCAGCTGGCTCTGGCAATTGCACCGGTAATTCACTGGGAATCGGATTCATGAGAGACGAAGAGACGATTCGCACATACGTGGTCGAGATCGAAGACCTGCAGAGGCGCGGAGAGTACGCGAAGAGCTATGAGCGCGCGAAGCAGGTCCTCTCTCTATGCGAACGCGGCGAGGCCGATCCCGCGAAGCGCTGCGAGATCCTGATTCTCGCGGCGAGGAGCGCCTACTACGTCACGAGCTTCGACGAGGCGCTCCGGCTGTGCTCGACCGCGGAGGATTGTATCGCGGCGGACGATATTCCCGAACGCGCCGCGCGTCTCTTCGCATCCGCCCTCGTTCGGGCGAACGTGTCCCGCCGCCGGGGAGAGCTGAAGGAAGCCCTCGCGATATTGGAGCCGTACCGATCGTCCGCAGGCGGCGAGCTCCCGCCGGCTCTCGTCTCCGAGCGGCTGCTCATCGAGGGCGCGTGCCGGTTCTATCTCAACGAAATCCGTTCCGCCGAGGAGAGCCTCGAAACTGCGCTCGGGCTCGCGATCCACTATGAGGACACGAGAATGAAATCCCGCGTGCTCATCATGCTCGGCCTCGTCGCCCAGAACAAGGGATTGCACGAAGCCGCGCTCGAGTACTTCGACCGCGCGAAGGATATCTGCCACGCGGACGCCGATCATTACGGCGAGGCTGCCGCGGCGCTCGACGCGGGCATTCTCCTCTATCGAGGGGGAAGATTCGCGAGCGCCGAAACACGCATCGAGCGCGCGCGAGAGATCTTCGAGAGCATCGGCTGGAGCGTCGGCGTTTCGCGGTCTCTGCTCGCGCAGGGCAGCGTCGCGACGTACCGAGGGGAGTTCGCGCGCGCGGTGCGGTGCTTCCGGGATGCAAACCGCATCGCCGAACGTGGAGGATTCGCCCGCGAGCGAGCGCTCGCCCGCGAGTATCTCGGCGACGTGCATCTCGAGCGCGGGAGGCTCGAAACGGCCGAGAGACGCTATCAGGAGTGTCTGCGCATCGCGGAGGAGATCGCGCCCGAAGGGGACATCGTGCTCGAGGTCGAAAGAAGGCTCGGCGAGCTCTATCTTGCGAAGGACGATCCCGCCGCCGCGTTGTCTCACCTGCGCAGAGGGCTGAGACTCTCGCAGCGGCTCCAGAGCGAGCTCGAAAAGGGAGCCATCCTGCGATGCATGGGACGCGCGGCCTTTTCGCTCGGGGAGCGGGGGCGTGGCGTGGCGCTCTTCAAGAAGGCCATCGGAACGCTGCAGCGGGCCGGCTGCGATTTCGAGCTCGGGAAAACGCACGTGGCGTTCGCCGAGCTTCTTCTGGAGCACGACGACATGCTCGATGAGGCGTGGGCGAGCGCGGTGGAGGCGGGACATGTCTTCGGAGCGCTCGAGAGCGATACGTGGAGAGCCGCCGCGGGGCGCTGCATCGATCGCGTCATGGCGCGGCGCGGCAATCGCCGGGAGATCGGTCCCGTGCTCAGGGGCGGAAAGAAGGTCGTCAAGATCGAGTACTCTCCCGAGTTCGCGCGGCACGAGGGATTCGTCGCCGTTTCGGAGGCGATGCTCAGACTGCACGAACAGGTTCGATTCGCTTCGGGATTCGACCGGCCGGTGCTCGTGACGGGCGAAACGGGAACGGGCAAGGAGCTCGTTGCGCGGATGATCCACGCGCTGAGCCCGAGAGGGCGGCGGCCGTTCGTCGCGCTGAACTGCGCGGCCATACCCGATCATCTGTTCGAGAGCGAATTCTTCGGGCATCGGCGCGGGTGCTTCACGGGGGCGCTCACCGACAGGATCGGACTCTTCGAGGAGGCCAGCGGCGGCACGCTGTTCCTCGACGAGGTCGGCGAGCTCACGACGCTGCAGCAGGTGAAGCTCCTCAGGGTGCTGCAGGAGGGAACGATACGCAGGGTCGGCGAGAATCGCGAACGGCCGGTGAACGTGCGAATCGTCTCGGCGACGAATCAGAATCTCGAGGAGAGGCTCGGCAAGGCCGCCTTGCGCGAGGATTTCTATTACCGGATCAACGCGGAGCATCTCCTCGTGCCGTCGCTCCGCGAGCAGATCGGAAGAGC
>JBFYZM010000078.1:0-3360 GCA_041309505.1 Candidatus Krumholzibacteriota bacterium | reverse complement strand
ATTGAAGTCCATCATTCCGTTTTTCGAGAGACGCCTGGCCGGGCCTCCCGAGGAAGATACGACCCAGAGATCTTGCCTCGTCGCGTAGCAGATCGTCTTTCCGTCGGGAGACCATGCCGGTCTCTGGTGCTCCCACATGCCGTCCGAAGGTCCCGTGAGAATCCTGACGTCTCCCGGATTGGCAAGCGGGGCGATGCCGATCCATTGGTACCCATTCGGTTGCAGCGCCGAGAATGCGATCCAATCGCCTTTGGGCGAAATAGCGGGATCGACGGCGTTCCCGACGAGCAGCGTGGCGCCTCCTCCGAGCGAGCTCATTTTCCATATCCCCGGCGCGCCGCCGCGTTCGGAGACGAAAGCGACGAAATCTCCGCCCGGAAACCACGCCGGATAGTAGTCCGGCGACGGATTGTTCGTTAGATTCAGAATTCTCCTGCCCCTGACGTTCGTGATGTAGATTTCCTTGTTGCCGGATTCGTTGGAGGTGTACGCGACCGTTCCTCCGTCTGGTGAGAGCGCCGGATCGCCCTGCCAGGCGTCGCCGCTCGTCACTTCGTGCGCCTGCCCGGGAAGCCCATGCTGCGATCCTTCCCTGTTCGCGACGGTCCACCAAACGACCGCCGCGGCCGCAACGGCGACCGTCGCAGCCAAAGCGAATATCCACCTCCTTTTCTTGTTCTCGAAATTCCATTCGCTTGTGCCCGTGAATGTGCTGAAATCCAGCCGCTGTTTCAGCGCGTTCAGATCCGCATACATCTCGTTTGCGTTCTCGTATCGATCGGCCTGGTTCCTGGCGAGCGCCTTTTTGACGATACTCTCGAGCTCCTCCGGAACGCCGGGACGAATGCCGTTCATCGCGGGGGGCGCCTCGTTCATGATGGAATACACGACCGCGACGTCATAGTCGCCTTTGAACGGAAGCTCCCTCGTGATCATCTCGTAGAGGACGACGCCGAGAGCCCAGATATCCGTTTTCGGGCCGATCTCATCCCCCCGCGCCTGCTCGGGGGACATGTACGAAACGGTGCCCATCGTCTTTCCGGTGCTCGTGAGCTTCACTTGCCCGGCGAGCTTGGCCAATCCGAAATCGACAATCTTCACTTCTTTGTCTTCAGTGATGAAAATGTTGCCCGGCTTGATATCCCTGTGCACGATCCCGTGCGCGTGGGCCTTGGCGAGCCCATGCGCGGCCTGCGAAGCGATATCGAGCGCCTCGCGGATTTCGAGCGGCCCCTCGGCGATCCGGTCTCTCAGCGTTTTCCCCTCGTAGCAGGCCATCGAGATGAAGATCCGGTCGTCCTCGATCTCGTCGACCTCGTATATCGTGCAGATGTTGGAATGCTCTATCGCGGAAGCGGCCCGCGCCTCGGCCACGAAACGCTCCTTCGCCTTCCGGTCGCGGGTCATCTCCGGGGGCAGAAACTTGAGGGCGACGGTGCGGCCGAGCTTCGTGTCTTCGGCCTTGTACACGACGCCCATGCCGCCCGCGCCGATCCTCTCGATAATTCTGTAATGTGATATGGTTTTGCCGACAAGAGAATCCATAGACGGGAGCCTCTGATCGCGCGTTTCTGAATTTTTCCGATGAATCAACCGCTTATCGGGGGAGATTGTAACAAATCGTTGACGAGGATGTCAAAGAGAAAGGGCCGGCAGCCTAAAGGGCCGGCAGCCATTTTCCCAGCGCTTCGGCAAGGGCCTTCGGAGATACGGGTTTGGAGATATAATCGTTCATGCCCGCGTTCAGGCACAGCTCCCTGTCGCCCCGCATCGCGTTGGCGGTCATTGCGATGATGGGAACCTCGTGATTGCCGACTCTGGATTCGTAATCGCGGATCTGGCGGGTGGTTTCGAACCCGTCCAGCTTAGGCATTTGCACGTCCATGAGCACCAGGTCGTAGGGGATGGACTCCAGGGCCTTGATCGCCTCGTATCCGTCGATCACCGTATCGACGGAGGGGAGCCCGAGCCTCTTCAGCATAGCCACCGCTACCTTCTGGTTCACGATGTTGTCCTCTGCCAGCAGGATGTTAGCATTGCGACCGGCGAACATGTTCAGCCTCTCGCGGGCCGCGTGGCGCGCGGCGATACGCCGTGGAGCCGGCTCCGCTCTGTCCCGCTCCCCCAGCGCCAAGGGCAGAACTGTCTTTTGAACGCGCACGCCGCGCAGGTCGGCGGGCGGACGACGTATCGCCTGCGCCCCTTCGGCCTGTCTGCCCAGGCGCGCCGTGAACCAGAACTCCGAACCCTTGCCCTCTTCGCTGCTCATGCCGATCTCGCCGCCCATCAGCTCGGCCAGTTGTTTCGAGATTGCCAGGCCCAGGCCGGAGCCGCCGTACTGCCGCGTGGTCGAGTTGTCCACCTGACTGAACGTGCCGAAAAGCAGACCGATCTTGTCTTTCGGAATGCCGATGCCCGTATCGCGCACCGATAAGCGCAGGAGGAGATCGTTTTCATTCTTTTCCGCCAGCGAAACGCGGATCGCCACTTCGCCGCCGTCGGTGAACTTGATGGCGTTGCCTACGAGATTGTAGAGAATCTGCCGCAGGCGGCCCGGGTCGCCCCTGAGCAGCATGGGCACATCCGGTTCGGAAACGCAGGTCAGCTCGATCTTCTTGTCATGGGCGCGCAGGGCCATGGCGGCGATGAAGTCTTCGAGCAATCCCGACAGATCGAAGTCCAGCGTCTCCAGGCTGAGCTTCTTCGCCTCGATCTTCGAGAAGTCGAGGATGTCGTTGATCAGACCGAGCAGCGATTCACCGCTGTCTCGCACGATTTCGGCGTAGCGCCGCTGCTCATCGTTCAGACCCGTATCCAGCAGCAGATCGGTCATGCCGACGATCCCGTTCATGGGCGTGCGGATTTCGTGGCTCATGTTGGCCAGGAACTCGCCCTTGGCGACGCTGGCCATCTCGGCCTTTGCGGCCATCTCGTTCGCCCGGACGGTGGCCTCTTCGAGCTGCCGGTTGATCTCCAGGAGCGCCTCTTCGGCCTTCTTGCGCTCGGTGATGTCTTCGGAGATGCCCAGCAGATACTTCGTGGTCCCATCGGCCCCCAGAATGCAGACCTTCCGGGTATGAAGCAGCCGCTGACCCTTCTTGGCCGTCATGATGGCTTCTTCCGGGATGTCCAATATGTCAGCTTCTCCGTCGAGCACTTCCCGATCCTTAGCCATGAAGAAAGCAGCTTGCTCAGGAGGGAAGAAGTTCAGGTCGCTTTTGCCGAGGAGTGCCGAGCGATCATAGCCCAGAAGCTCCTCGCCCGCGCGATTGAATATGACGAAGCGGAGGTCCGTCGCCTCTTTGAGGAAGATCATGAGCGGAACATTTTCCACGACCGCTTCGACGAGGGCCTTCGATT
>JBFYZM010000077.1:0-3774 GCA_041309505.1 Candidatus Krumholzibacteriota bacterium | reverse complement strand
GCCCAGATCGCGTCTCCCGGCCGGATCGAGCGCCCGTCGATGAGCCGGGCGCGGTCGACGACGCCGATGATGCACCCGGCGAGGTCGTACTCTCCCCCGCCGTAGAATCCGGGCATCTCCGCTGTCTCGCCGCCGATGAGCGCGCAGCCGTTCTCCGCGCATCCCCGCGCGATCCCCTTCACGACCTCGGCCACGATCTCCGGATCGACGACGCCACTCGCCACGTAGTCGAGGAAGAAGAGCGGCTCGGCGCCCTGAACGAGGATGTCGTTCACGCAGTGGTTCACGAGATCCTCGCCGATCGTATCGTGTTTCTTCGCGAGAAAGGCGACCTTGAGCTTCGTCCCGACGCCGTCCACGCTCGAGACGAGCACGGGGTTCTCGAATCCGCGCGGCATCTCGAAGAGGCCGCCGAAATTGCCGATCTCCGAGAGCACTTCCCTCCCCCACGTCCCCTTCGCCAGCGCCGCGATCTTTTTCTTCGCCTTGTTCGAGGCGTCGATGTCGACGCCGGATTCCTTGTATTTCGATCCCGTCATTCGGTCCTCCCGATTGAATACTGCCGGGGGCATTATAGCGAAAACGGCGGCGGGGTGAAAGAGATTATGCGGGGGGCGCGGGACGGATCAGACCTGTACGTGCTCGACGAGGGAGTTGTAGATCTCGGTCGTGGCGTCCGCCTCGACGATGAGCTGGAATTCGCCCTTCCGGTAGAGGTCGAGGAGAATGGTGGCCACCTGCAGGTCGAACTGCTTCCCCTTGTAGAGCTCGAGCTCCTGGACCACGCGCTCGATGGGGAGCGCCTTGCGGTAGGGACGATCCGAGGTCATCGCGTCGAAGGCGTCGACGACGTTGAGAATGCGGGCCGCGAGCGGCACCTCTTCCCCCTTGAGGCCGCGGGGATAGCCGTTCCCGTCGGGCCGCTCGTGATGGCTGCGGATCACTTCGGACGCTTCCTTGAGGAACTTGAGCTGCTCGACGATGTCGGCGCCGACGTTCGGATGCGCTTTCAGGGAGCGCCACTCCTCGTCGGTGAGCGGACCCACCTTGAGGAGAACGTCGTTCTGCACGGCGATTTTCCCGATGTCGTGGAGAAGCCCCGCGTACTCGAGCATCTCGAGATCCCGGGACGACATTCCCATCGCCCGCGCGATGCGGAGCGCGTAGCGGGAGACCCTGAACGAATGGCCGTGCGTGAACGGATCGGAGGCGTCGAGCGCGGAGGTGAGCGCCGCGACGGTATTGATGTGCGCCTCGCGCATGTCGAGGTAGAGCTGGAACGAGTAGCGCGCGAGGAACAGCGGAATGATAAAGAGGGCGATCGTCCAGACGCCCGAATTCGCATAGAGAAGAGCGATGATCGCTGCCACGGGAAGAAACGCGAGAATGTGGAAGAAGTTCCACATGTAGTTCTGTCTCCAGACGTGGAGCGGGTTTCTCCCCTCGGCGTCGGAGAGGGAGATCACGAGGCTCACCGCCCAGGTATTGAAAAGGTAGTAGACGACGCCGGCGGCCGTGAGAGGAACGAGGAACAGCGGCGAATCGATGGCGCCGAGACTGCCGAACGCCTTGTACGTGAGACCGGAGACGCCGACCGTCATCACGAGGAGCGGCACGTTGAAGATCACCTTCATGAAGGGCCGCCGCTGGAGGACGACCTCGGTGACCAGCGTCGCGATTCCCTCGATCACCGCCATGACTGCCGGGCCGAAGAGCATGATCCCGGCGAGGTCGATCGGAGAGGAAGCGTAAATCGAGGCGCCTCCCCTCGGAAGCGATATCTGCGCGGAGTCGGCGAGAATGATGAGGCAGACGAACAGGAATATGTCGCGCCAGTGAGTCGTCGGAAAATCACGGATGAGGAACAGGAAAAAGGCCAGGCCGGCAGCCACGATAAAAAAATAGTAGAGCCTGAAGCCCCACGGGGATCTCTTGGTTTCCTTGATCAAGGTTCTCCCGGCCGGTCTATGTTGAGCGAGGCAACGACGCCCGATCCCTCCGGAATACACAATAGAGCAAGCAAAGTTCCCGGAGCAGATTCCATGCCAAAAGGATCGATCCGGGCGCCCGCGAGGCGGTTATCTGATCGTATAGTGGATCTCCGCGCGCAGCTTCCATACGCCGAGCGGCCGATTCAGCGCGTCGAGAACCGCGAGCACCGCGCATTCGTCCCGCTCCGCGCCGACAAGGGCGCATCCGACGTAGCTCGTGACCGAGCGCTCGCGGATCGCGTTCACCACGGCGCAGAGCGCGACGCGGCTGCCCAGAGCGACCTCTTCCAGCCGAGCTAAACACAGATGGATATCCTCGTCAAGGAGTTCCGAGATCGCGTGGAGCGTGGCGCCCGCGATCGCCTCGGGCAGCTTGCCGTTGAACCGGTAATCCCCCTGGGATCCGGTCACGACGAGGGGTCCCCTCGCGAGCCGCACCTCGACGTCGATCCTCGCGTCCTCGAGATTGACGCGAAGCCCTTTGAACGAAATCCGCGCCGGTTCATCGGCCGGCTCGGGGGAAGACTCGTCGCTCGGGGCGTGGGCGGGCTCGCCGCGTTTCTCGCGAGCCTCGAGGCTCTCGCGCCCGGCGCGTTCGTCGCGCCGCGCCGCCTCGCTCGGGGCGTGAGCTTTGTCCGTATGGAGGGTGATCTCGGGGCCGGGCAGTTCCGGCGGGGCGAACGGCGAGTCGAATTTCGTATCGATGAGCTCCTCGAGATCGATCACGGGAAGCTCGTCATCGACGGCCGCGGGCCCGACCCCGGCGCCGAACATATGCCCGATCCCGGCGCCTGCCGCGCTCGCGGGCTCGCCGCCTCTCGCGTTCGCGGACCCGGCGTTTATCGCGCCGCCGGATGTTCTTCTCTCGCCGAATCCGATTCCCGCCTTCAGCTGGGCGATGGTATTCCTCTCGGGATCGATGACGACGACGCCGATCTTGCGGTAATCGACGATGAGCCCGAGCGAAGCCTTGAGGCAGGTCTCGACGTCGCGGGCGAGGAGCTTCGGCGCCCGATCGGTGACGGCGACGACGTGGACCTCGGTGATATTACCCGATTCGTCCGTATAGATCCGGCATGACTGGACCTCGCGAAGACGAATGATGAGATTCTCCGCCCTCTCGATAATATCCTTGTTGGGCCTGTCCTCGAACATACTCGGACCTCCTCCGCCGCGCCGAACGCGCGGATACCACGTCTAATCCATTTTACCATAGAATGTTATCAAACTCAAGGGAGGATATCGCTCGGGGATCTCGATCAGGGCCGGAAAAAGCTCACCACCGCGCCTTGCTTTCCCGAACGTCGAGATGAACAAAGGGACCGTGCGAGCCCGTCGCGGGATACTTGCCTATTCCCCCGATGAGCCCCTGCGTCTCCGGCCGGCCCGCGACGTCTTCGATCAGCCGGTAGAGCACTTCCGCGTCGCGGATATCGCTGCGGCCGTCGCCGTTGAGATCGTCCATCACGCCGTCACCGTTCTCGTCGATGAAGATGTCCGCGGCCGAGCCGTACTGGTGCTGGCTGAAGCGAACGTTGCCGATCGAGCTGTTGTATGCCGGAGTGCGGTACCCGCTCAATATGTTGAACGTGGTCGCCCGATAGCCGGCCTCGTTCACATGTTCGAGCGCATGCTCGAGAGCGAGCAGGAGCCGCTCGTTCAGCACGATGTACTTCCGGGAGCCGGCCGGCTGTTTGCACAGAAATTGTTTGAGCCGGAAATGCGGGGAAACGAGGACGTCTTCGTTCTCCCGCGTAACTTCGATGAACCCGGCCGGCGCTTT
>JBFYZM010000076.1:0-8068 GCA_041309505.1 Candidatus Krumholzibacteriota bacterium | reverse complement strand
AAAAAAGACCCGATGTCATATACGGCTATCCCAATCTCCAGATATCTATCCCCGTTCCGGGAGAGATACTCCCCGGCTGGTTCGCCGAGGGAATGGCGCAGTATCAATGTTCGGGCGCATGCCACGACATGTGGGATTCCCACCGCGACATGATGCTCAGGACGGCGTTCGCGAGCGGCACCCTTCTCACGATCGACGAGATGGGCGTCTTCGGGAAGAACAGTCGCGCTTCCGAAATGGTTTACAATCAGGGATTCTCGCTCGCCGGCTTCGTGGCCCGGAGATTCGGCGCGGACAAGCTGCGCTCGCTCGCTCTCGCATTTTCGTCGATCAAACGGTGGAGTTTCGACGGGGCATGCGAGCAGGTGCTCGGCATGAGCGACGAAGAGCTCTACCGGATGTGGAAGGACGATCTCTCAACGAAGTACGGTCCCGTGATCTCGCGCGTCGGCGAGCGGGAAACGGACGGAAAGAAGATCGCCGGGAAAGGCTTCCAGAATCACTTTCCCCTTCCCGGAAAGATTCCCGGGGAATATTTCTTCGTTTCGAACGTCGGGAGGGATTACTCCGATCTCGATCTCGTGAAGAGGGACGGCGCGGGAAAGGAGAAGTCGATCGTCTCGAACGTGAGCTCGCGATTCGGAATATCGCCCGACGGCTCGCGAATCTGTTTCGCGAGAAAGACCCGTTCGAACGATCACGGCTACCTGCGCGGCGATCTGTTCTTCTACTCGCTGGAATCGAAAAAGGAAAAGAGGCTCACCCGGGGCCTGCGCGCGTCGAATCCGGCATGGTCCCCGGACGGCGCGCGAATCGCATGCGTGATAACGGGGGGAGGGGCGCAGCGAATCGCCGTCGTCGACGCCGTTACGGGAAGTCATTCCTTCGTGACCCCGGACGTGAACGAGCGGGAATACATGGGGCTCTCGTGGGGGGCGGCGGGGATTCTCGCGACGCGTTTCGAGGGGAAAAGCAGGGACATCGTTCTCGTGAACCCGGAGACCGGAGTCGAAACGGAGATCGTCTCGACGGACGCCGACGAGCGGGATCCGCGCTGGCGCGACGACGGGGCCGGATTCTTCTACGCGAGCGACCGGACGGGTATTTTCAACATCTACTATCACCGCATGGACGGATCGGGCGATCTCATGGCGACGAATTGCGTCGGCGGCGCCTTAGAACCCGCGCTTTCCGGGCCGGATCTCCTGTACGCGGGCTACGGCGCCGAGGGGTACGAGATCCGCGCGATCGAAAATTGGGAAGCGAGCGCGATCCCGGTCGATCGAGAGCTCGACGACGGACGCCTCGCCGCGCAGCGGATGTCGATAGCGGTTCCTCCGGGGGCTTTGACCGGGGAATGGCGCGCAGCGCGCATCGCCGAGGGCGCGGGAGTTCACGGGATGACGCCCGAGAAGAAATTCGACATCGAGTATACGAAGACGTTCGTCTATCCGCGGTTCATGATATTTCAGGGAGATCCGCGGGTCGGGGTCTTCCTGGATATGGGGGATTATCTGGGGAGGCAGAGCGTCTTTGCCGGGGGATCGGTCGCCGCGAACGGCGAGTTCGATCTCAATCTCGCCGTCGAGACGAAGCAGTTCAAGCCGACGTTCGGCTTTGAAGTCTACCGGAGCCGCACGCGGTACGGCTACCAGGATTCGCTCGAATTGAACGCCGATGACCCCGGGGTGAAGAGCAAGGGCGATTTGAAGGTGCGTTACGATCTCTGGGACGCGTTTTTCACGGTAAAAATGGAGCTCAGGCCGACGACCTCGTTCAGCAGAAATGAGGCGGTGCTGCAGTATAACCATGGTGAATACGGCGTCAATATAGAGATTTTCGAGCTTGCCGAGCAGCGGGAATTCAAGGGGGAAATCGGCTGGAACTACTATATCGCGGACGAGCTGTCGCTCCTCTGGCATTACAAGAGCGTGCGCGAAGAGGTCGACGGCGATATCAACCCGAGGAGCGGCAGGGTTCTGGATCTCGAGATCACGAAGGCGTTCGACAAGCTCCACTCGGGGGAATTCGTGGAAAGTCTCTTCAGGCCGATCTACGACAAGGACTATTTCGGCCGGTACACCTTTCTCTACGAGGAGTTCATTCCTCTTCCGCTCGGGCGGCACGCGCTGACGCTGCAGGCCCGGGGGGGAGCGATCGACAAGAGCACGATTAACGATTTCTTCTATCTCTATCTCGGGGGACGCGACGGCCTGCGCGGATACTCGTATTACAGCCTGGGAGGAACGAGAATGGCCATGGGCCGCCTCACGTACCGGTTCCCCGTCTGGCGCGGCATCAACAAGCAAACGTCCATTCTGTATCTCGGCTCGCTCTACGCGGGAATCTTCGCCGAGGCCGGGAAGGCATGGACGACGGATGAGCTCGATCTGAACGGGAATCAGAAGGACGTGGGATTCGATCTGCGTCTCAAGGGCTTCACGTTCTACAGCTATCCGGTGGCCGCGTCGTTCGAGGCCGCGTACAGTCTCAACGACGTCGCGTATATCGCCCCCTTCACGGCCGAAACGACGATTTACGAGAAGAACGATTGGAAGTTTTACGGAAGCGTCCTGTTCAGCTTCTGAGAGAGGAGGGGCGGGGACGGGGATGAAAGTAACGCTCGCGGGATTCAACGTGGAGGCGGCGCTGCTCGAAGAGACGCGAAAGCGATTCGGCGAGGCGGTGACGCCCGAGGTCATTTCGGCGGCGTATGCCCGCATCAGCAGGGATCCGAGGGGGGTTTCCGCCCTTCGGCAAGAGGCGCGGGGCGCCGTGGAAAAGGCGCGGAGATCGAACGAGCGAATCGTGTTCGGTCTCGGCCACGCCTCGGTGGCCGAGCACGCCGTCGTCAATCTCGATCTCACGGGTCTCTCGAGGCTCGCCGTCGAGGAGCTCGAGCGTTTTCGCCTCGCCTCGTACACGGAGAAGTCCCAGCGCTACATCCGTCTCTCGCGCGACGTCGTCGTGCCCCCGGAAATCAAGGAAGCCCGACTCGAGCGGGAGTTCCGTTCCCTCGTCGGCGGCCTGCACGACTCATACGAGGTTGCCTGCCGGAGCATCGAGGCCTCCGGCGAGGATCCGGGGTCGGCCAAAGAGGACGCCCGCTACCTCATGCCGCTCGCGACGGCGACGCAGCTGGGCATGACGGTGAACGCGCGCGAGCTCGAATACGTGATACGGCGTCTCGCGGGACATCCCCTTGCGGAGCTTCGCGAGCTTTCGGCCAGAACGTTCAGGGCGACGAAGGGATTGATCCCGTCCCTCATCCGCTACGCCGAGCCGGGCCCGCACTATCGCGAGATGCCCGACGCGATGCGGGAGATCGCGGCGATGATCCCGCGGCGCGCGGGGAAGCGGGAGGCGGCCGGCGCCTCCGTGGTTCTGATCGACGTCACTCCGGATGGGGACAAGCGGCTCGCGGCGAGCATCATATTTTCGGCGCAGGGGGGTTCGATGCGGGAAGCGATCGCCGCCGCGACGCGTCTCGGCGACAAAGGCAGAGCCCGGATCGTCCTCGGCGCGTTGAAGCGTCTCGAACGCCATGATTCGGTGTGGAGGGAGTTCGAAACGGTTCAGTTCGTTTTCGAAATAGTGCTGTCCGCGTCCAGCTACGCGCAGCTGAAGCGGCACCGGATCGCGACGCTGCTGCCTCAGCCGTACGATCCGAGACTCGGCCTGTCGATCCCCGCGACATTCGTCGGAGCGAAGCGGGTCGCGCTCCTGCGCGAGGCGGGAAGACGCGCCGAGCGCTTCTACGGTTCTCATGCACGTACGCTCGGGCGGGCCGCCGAGTACGCCCTGCTGAACGCCCACCGTCGTCGCGTGCTCTTCTGTCTCAATCTGAGGGAGCTCTATCATTTCTCGCGGCTCAGAAGCGACGCGGCCGCGCAGTGGGAGATCCGGATCATATCCGAGGAGATGTGCCGTATCGCCGGCGCAGCGGTTCCGTCCGGTGCGCTGCTTCTGGGGGGCAAGGACGGCTTCGCGGAAAAGAGGAAATCCGTTTTCCCCGAAAGATGATCGTCGTCCCGAGCCGTGAGCGTTGCGGGGCGAGGATCGGATGCGATGCCGCCGGGAGGGTCGCGCGTGGAACCATATGTAACCTCGAACAACCTTCGCGAAAAGACGGAGCTATGGCTCCGGGACATCGCGCCGTTCAATACGCACGAGATGCGGCTCGACGCCGGCGCGAGCGCTCTCGTGGTCGTCGATATGCAGGAGTTCTTTCTCGATCCGGGCTCTCCGACCTTCGCGTGCGGCGGACCGGCGATCCTGCCGACCGTGAAGGGAATGATCGACGCGTTCAGGGCGAGCCGCCGCCCCGTCATCTTCACGAAGCACGTTCATCACCCCGACAACCTGGATAGCGGCATCATGCGGTCGTGGTGGAAGGGGATGTGCGTCGAAGGCAGTCCGGAGAGCGAGATTCATCGCGACGTCGCGCCGCTCCCGGGAGAGAAGATCGTTTTGAAGCACCGGTACTCCGCGTTCTACGGCACGGACCTCGAGATCGTCTTGCGCTGCCTCGGGATCGAGGATCTGGTCATTTGCGGCATCATGACGAATCTGTGCTGCGAGTCCACCGCCCGGGACGCGTATTTCCGCGATTTCCGGGTGTTCATTCCCGCGGACGGCACGGCGAGCATCAACGAGGAAATGCATTGCGCGAGCCTTCTCAATCTCGCGTTCGGTTTCGCGTTCGTCGCCGGCGCCGGGAGAATTATCTCGGATCTGAAGGCAGTATGAGCGCATTCATGGAGCTGGTCATGAGACGCCGGAGCGTGAGAAGCTACCGGCCGGATCCGGTGCCGCGGGAGATGATCGAGTCGTGCGTCGAGGCGGCGCGATTCGCCCCGAGCGCATCGAACTCGCAGGGCTGGCGTTTCTTCGTCGCGGAGGGAGACGTGAAGAAGCGGCTCGTGAAGGAAGCGCTGGGAGGCGTCGTGGTGCCCAATCGATTCGCCGCCGAGGCTCCCGTCATCGTCGCCCTCGCCATGAGGCGCAGCGTGGTGACGCATCGGTTGGGCGCGGGGATAAAGGGCATCGATTATCACCTCCTCGACGCGGGGATCGCGGGGGAGCATTTCGTTCTTCGCGCGGCGGAGCTCGGTCTCGGAACGTGCTGGATCGGATGGTTCGAGAAGAAGAAGGCGAAGCGCATTCTCGATATACCGTCGAGTTGGGATCTTCCGGCTCTCATCACACTGGGGTTCGCGGCCGAGGAGCCGAAGTCCAGGGAACGGCGTTCCTCGAGCGAAATCCTCACGTTCAAGGGCGGGGATTGATTCTCCGAAATATCCGGTTTCTGGATCAGAGTCAGCGCCGGTTCGGACTCTTCGTTCGAACGCTGTCGGGCTTTCTTTCGGGAAATCTCTGCTCCGGAGGCGGGGAGACCTTTCTCGGAGCGAGCACCTCGCGCCTTACTTCGGGGGAATATTTTTCCACCGTGCGCTTGTCGTTCCGGGGGAGAACCATGCGCTCGAGGCTCGAATCCCTCGGAGCGATCGATGTGGACTGAACCACGGGAGGCCGGCTGAGGATTTCGACGGGCTCCTTGCGGATCGTAACGGGGGCCAGGCTTCTGTTCGAGCGCTCCCTGATGACCCTTATTTCGGGCGGCTGTTTGCTGCTGACGCTCTCCCTCCTCGCGAGCTCGCGCGGAACGGGCTTCGTTATTCTCCGCCGGCCGACGTTTTCATCGGTGAAGCGGTCGATGGGGACGACGATCCAAAGGTCCGTTTCGAAAGGATCCCAGGGCGCGGGCCAGAAAACGTTCGGCGGAGGAAGGGGCGCCCAGGCGCAATAATCGTCGAACGTATACCATTCGACGCGAGCCGGCGACCACTCGTCGCCGGGAACCCAGAACCATCCGATATCGCGCCGGTAGTCCCAGAATCCATAATGATACACGAGCCATCCGAACGGTTCGTATGATACCCACGCCCATCCGTCGTTCGTCCACATCCAGTGCCCGTGGGAGAACGGAGCCCAATCCCAGACGACGAACGGATGCCAGACGATTCCGTATGGCGGCATCTCGAACCATTCCCCATAGCTTTCGAGGTACTGGACGTCGTTGACGGGCTCCTGCGCGGCCCCTTCATACGAGGCGGGTATGCAGCCGGAGTCGATGAGAAGCCCCGCGAGGAGCAGCGAAACGATCGTGAGGTTTATTCGTCGAGACGATTCCCGAATTATTTTCGAAAACACGGCGATCCTCCCCGGTTATATTCCATTATTCCCGATAGCATGCTACGGAGCCCGCTTCGCGGGGTCAAGGCAAATTCCGGGAGCACGCCGCTTTTCGGTCATTGCGCTCTTGTTGCCTCGGGCTCGATCGTATAGAATGCTTTGCATGAGACCGTCATTATTCGAATACGGGTATCGCGCGGCGGCAGTGATGGCGGGCCTGCTGATTGTCACGAGCACGGCGTGCGGCGCCACCTCCCCGCTGGAAGCAGTCGTGTTCGAGCGCATTTCGATCGATGAGGGCCTCTCTCAGAGCATCGTCGAATGCATACTCCAGGACAACAGGGGATTCATGTGGTTCGGCACGCAGGACGGGTTGAACAAATACGACGGGTACAGATTCACCGTGCTCAGACAGAACCCGAAGGATCCCAACAGCCTGAGCAGCAATTGGGTGTTGTCGCTCTGCGAGGATCGCGCGGGGCTCATCTGGATCGGTATGTTCAACGGCGGTCTCAACAGCTACGATCCGGCGACGGGCCTGTTCACGCGCTACCGGGCGATTCCGGGGGACGCGAGCAGTCTCAGTCACGATCTCGTGAGAACGATTTTCGAAGACAGCCGGGGCACGCTCTGGATCGGAACGGACGGCGGTTTGAATCGATTCGATCGCGCGAAGGGGACGTTCGTGCGGTATCATGCCGATCCGAACGATCCAAGGAGTCTCAGCAGCGACGCGGTCAGGAGAATCGGCGAAGATCGATCGGGATTCCTCTGGATCGGAACGGATGACGGCCTGAACCGGTTCGACCGGGCGACCGGAGAATCGACGCGCTTCAGGAACGTGCCGGGCGATTCGCGAAGTCTGAGCGACAATGCCGTTCGCTCGATATGCCGGGACCGGGACGGCATTCTCTGGATCGGGACCGAAAACGGGTTGAACGCGTTTAATCCGGGCACGAGGGATTTTACCCGCTTCCTGAGCGATCCTGGCGATCCGGGCAGCCTGAGCCACCGTGCGGTCTATTCGATATTGGAAGACACGAAATCGGTTTTGTGGATCGGCACGAACGGCGGCGGCCTCGATCGGTTCGACAGGGAGACGGGGAAGTTTTCGGCGTATCGAAACGATCCGTATGATCCTCTCAGCTTGAGCTACAACGAAATCTATTCCCTCTGCGAGGACCGGTCGGGAGTCCTGTGGATCGGAACGTGGGGGGGAGGAATCAGCAAGTTCGATACGAAGAAAAAGGAATTCGCGCACTTCAAGAGAGACGCGAACAATCCGAACAGTCTGAGCCATGAATTCGTCTGGTCCTTCCACGAGGACGCCGATGGAATCCTGTGGATCGGAACTCACGGGGGCGGATTGGACCGGCTCGATCGCCGCAAGAGCGAATTCAGACACTACCGGCACGATCCCCGCAACCCCAACAGCCTGAGTAACGATATCGTGAGGGCGATTGCGGCGGATGGATCGGGAACGCTCTGGCTCGGAACGAACGGCGGCGGAATCTGCGCATTCGACGCACCGGCCGGGAGATTCACCGCCTATCGGAGCGATTCCGAGGATCCTTACAGCCTGAGCAACGATGAAATCCGGTGTATCTGTATCGACCGGGCCGGGCTGCTCTGGATCGGAACGTGGGGGGGAGGGATCAGCGTCCTCGATCCATCCAACGGACGTTGTGTCCGGCATCGAAACGATCCTCGCGATCCGAACAGCCTGAGCAACGATTTCGTCAGAGTCATCTATCAGGATGCCGCGGGAATATTCTGGATCGGCACTCACGGCGGAGGCCTGAACAGATTCGATGAGACGACCGGGATATTCGGCAGATACAACGAGAATCCAGCCGATTCGGCCGGCATCAGC
>JBFYZM010000075.1:0-13049 GCA_041309505.1 Candidatus Krumholzibacteriota bacterium | reverse complement strand
TTCACGGCCGTGATCGTTCCCACGGCGAGCCCGACGTTGTAGCCGTTCCGGAGCTTGAGCACGAGGTGCTTGTCGTCGGCCGTTTCGGAGCGGGGGAGGACGATACCGGTGAAATTCCCCCGCGTCGATTCGACCTCGATGTCGCTCCAGACGCTCACCTGGAAGCGTTTGAGGCAGTCGAGCGCCTCTCCCTTATAGCCCTTGTGAGAATCCTGCGGAATGTTCGAGCTCATGATACCTCACGCGATGAATGCATCGACGATATCGGAGATTCTTTTTCCCGGAAGGGCGCCCCTGAACCTGTACATGACGAGCCCCATGACGTGGCGTTTGAGCTTGTCCTTCGCGATGCCGGGGAGATCGACCGTTTTCAGGAACGCGGCGACGTCCTTCTCGACCTTCTTCGGGCTTTCGAGCCCGAGAGCCCGTATCGCCTCGTCGGGATCGAGCGCTCCGGTCCCGCACGACTTCTCGAGAAGAGAGACGAGATTCTCGGCGGGCACCTCGCGCGCGGCCGCCGCCTTCAAGGTCGCGACGATCCCGTCGTCGCACACCGCCGCGATCGTCCCCGCGCGTCTCAGCATCCTGAGCCGGTTCACGATGAACGCCGCGAGGAAGCTCGGCGGATAGCCCGTCTCCTTCGCGGCCCGGTCGAACAAGTCGCGGTCGTCGGAAACGCTGAGCCGCGCCGCCACCTCGGGAGGAATTCCCATCCCGCGGTAGCGCTCCTCGCGATCCCACGGACGCTCGGCCATGATCGATCGTATTCTCTGAATGCGCTGCTCGGTGATCGCGAGCGGCGGAAGATCGGTGTCGGGGTACATGCGGTCTGCGCCGGGCAGAATTCTCTCGAATCCGTGCGTTCCGTCGGGAAAGGCCTGCCGCGTCTCGTTCGGAACGCCTTCGAGCGCCTCGCGAGCGCGGATGACGATCTCCTTCACGCCGGTCTCGACGTCCCGGGCGTCCCCCCACACGATCACGATGGCGTCCCGGTCCCCCATGCGCGCGAGCTTCTTGATCTTCGTCCATTCGGAGCTCGAGAGCGTTTCCCCTTCCATGTCGGAATGGGCGATGTTCGGGAGCCGGTCGAGACACGCGATGACGCGCACGCGATCGGATATTTCCTTCGCGAACGTCGTCTCCGGCTGCGTGCGCGTCGGGAGAATCCCGCGGAAGCCGCGGAGCGCCACGGCGCGCACCTCGAGATTATCCTTGAGCGCTTTCGCGAGCGGGTAGTATCTGGTTCCCGCCACGAGCTCTCCGACGTTGAAGGTGTCCGCCTTGAAGGAATCGGGCGTGACCCCGCGCCGGGCGAGCTCTCGCTTGATGTCGAGAAGCGCCGCCTGCCGGTACGCTTCGTTGTGGACGAGGAGCGGGATGAGGGGAATCTTGCAGACCCCCTTGATCTCGACGCGCCGGCCTCCCTCGATCGACACGTTCACGTCCTGGCGCGCGGCGCCCATCCCCGTGTGCACCTTGCCGGTCGAGCGCACGAGGCGGCGCAGTATCTGCGCGACCTCGGCGACCTCCCGCGGTGTCTTCATCTCGGGGTAGGTCACCGTCTCGATGAGCGGAATGCCGAGGCGGTCGGTGCGGTATTTTCTCAGATGGCCGACGTCGGACACCTCGCGGCACGCGTCCTCCTCGAGGCCGAGCTGGATGATGCCGACGCGTTTTCCCCGGTAGGGTATCCACCCGTCGACGCCGAGGATCGTGGTGCGCTGGAAGCCGGTCGGGATCGATCCGTCGAGGTACTGCTTGCGCGCGATGTGCACCTCGCTCACGAGGTTGCAGTTGAGGAGCATCGTCACCTCGAGCGCGATATCGAGCGCCTGCAAATTGAGCTCGAAGGGAGGGGTGTCGTCCATCTCGTACGTGCAGACCGTGTCCTGCCGGATCTGGTAGATGATCTCTTTCTTCGTCTTGAATTCCATGAGCGCCGTGCCGTCGTACTCGCCGAGCTCGGAGAGCGTCGGCCGCATGTGGCGCAGAATCTCCGCGTTGAAAACCTCGGAGTAGGGTCGCACGACGGGGCAGCGGCAGAAGAGCTTCTTCGTCGTGGCGAGCTGCTGGTGGATCTCGATGCCCGATTTCATGCCGAGCGCGGCATAGTCCTCGGGTGTAGCGTCTTCGATTCTCTTTATCTCAACCACCGGGGGGTACCGTCCTTGCGCGCCGCGCTAGCAGTCGAGGTACATCTGGATCTCGATGGGATGCGGGCGATTCCGCACCGTCATGATCTCTTTTTCGCGCTTGAGCCGAATCCAGTCCTTGATCATCGACTCGGTGAATACGCCTCCCTCGAGAAGGTACGCGTGGTCCTTGTCGAGCTCGCGGAGCGCGTCCGCGAAGGAGCCCGGGAGCGGCTTGATCTTTCCTCTATCCTTCGGGGACATCTCGAAGACGTTGACGTCGAACGGGCCGAAGCCTTCCTTCGTCGGGTCGAGCTTCTTTCTGACGCCGTCGATGCCCGCCATGAGCTGCGCCGCCATCGCGACGTACGCGTTGCACGTGGCGTCGGGCGGCCTGAACTCCATCCGCTTGAGCCCGGGGTCGATCGCGTACTTCGGAATGCGGATCGCGGCCGAGCGGTTCGCGAGCGAGAAGAAACAGTTCACCGGCGCCTCGAAGCCCGGCACGAGACGCTTGTAGGAGTTCGTGCTCGGATTCGTGAACGCGAGAAGCGACGGCGCGTGCCTGAGGAGCCCCGCGATGTAATGGAGGGCGAGCGGGCTCAGGTCGGCGTAGCCTCCCTTGCGATAGAATACGTTCGTCCCCTTCTTGAGGAGGAACTGGTGGAAATGCATCCCGGTGCCCGGCTCGTTGTAGAGCGGCTTCGGCATGAAGGTCGCCGTTTTCCCGTGCTTGTGCGCCGTCATGCGCGCGAAATGCTTCACCATCATCGATATGTCGCCCATGCGCGTGAGCGGCCCGAAATCGACCTCGATCTCGACCTGGCCGTGACCGCCGACCTCGTGATGATGGTAGAGGGTCTTGACCCCGGCCTCCGCGAGAAGCGTGACCGTCTCGTCGCGAATGTCGACCGTCGTGTCCTCGGGCGGGATCCCGTGGTAGCCGGAGAAGGTCCAGAGCCCGAACTTGTCCTGGCGCAGCCCCTCGCCGGGGATGATCTCGACGGAGCACGTCTTGTTCGAGTTCTTGACACGCACCTCGTCGAATACGTAGTACTCGAACTCCGGCCCCCACATCGAGCGGTCCGCGATTCCCGTCTTCCTGAGGTAGCTCTCGGCCGTGAGCGCGATCGACCGCGGGTCGCGCGAGAAGGGCTTCTTCGAATCGGCCTCGACGATGCGGCAGATGAACGAAATCGCGGGCTCCGTGCGGAACGGATCGAAGTATCCCGTGTCGAGCTCGGGCACGAGCGAGAGGTCGCCGCATTCCACCGCGGACATGCCGGCGAAGTTGGAGCCGTCGAAGCCGATACCGTTCGTGAAGAGCTTCTCGTTCACCCGGGAGGGGGGCACCGTGATGTGGTGCCAGCGCCCGAAGAGATCGGTGAATTTGAAATCGATCTGCTTGATGCCGCGTTTCTTGATCGCGGCCCGCAGCGTGGCGATTGACGAAAAGATGGCAAACCTCCTCGTGAAGCGCGCGTCGCGCCTTTATCCAGAGCTTTACCCGAGAGTATCGGTTCTGAATATATTCGATACACCCCCCGCATTCAAGGGAAAATGCCCCTTCGGCGGCCTCTCCCGACGCGCGAACCCCTTGCGGTAAATTGCATTTGACAAAGACGCGCGGCGGTGCTATTGCAGGGGAAAATTAACCGGCCGGAGGTACGAAATGCCGAATGATAAGGTTATGAATCGCTGGCTCGTCGTCGTGGGCGCGATTCTCATCCAGCTCTGTCTCGGAGCGATCTACGCGTGGAGCGTCTTCACGACCGTCCTCAAGAAGGATCCGTTCAACTTCACGGCGACCCAGACGCAGATCATCTTCTCGGTCGGGCTCGGCATGTTCGCCGCGCTCATGCCATTCGCGGGGAAGCTCCAGGCGAAGATCGGACCGCGGAAGGTGGCCTTGATGGGAGGCATCGTCCTCGGTCTCGGCTATATCCTCGCGGGGCTCATGGGCAACTCCTTCGCGACCCTGCTCGTCTTCATCGGGGTGCTCGGCGGCGCCGGCATCGGCCTCGCCTACGTGTGCCCGATCGCCGTGGGCATGCGGTGGTTCCCCGACAAGAAGGGGCTCATCACGGGGATAGCGGTCGCCGGATTCGGGTTCGGCGCGCTCCTCTGGGTGCAGCTCGCCGGCGCGTGGGGGCATCTCCTCGATACGATCGGCGTCCTGCGCACGTTTCTGTATTACGGCGTCGCGTTCGCCGTCCTCGTTTCGATCGGTTCGCTGTTCATGGTCTATCCGCCGGAGGGCTGGCGCCCGGCGGGATGGGATCCCTCGCAGACCAAGAAAGGCAAGAAACCGGTCGAGCCCCCGGCCGAGATGTGCACGAGCGAGATGCTCAAGACGCCCCAGTGCTTCCTGATCTGGCTCTCCTACGCCTTCTGCGCGCTCGCGGGGCTCATGGTGATCGGGATCGCGAAGCTCTTCGGCGGGGACGCGCTCGTGAGCTCGGGCCTCGAGAAGTACGCCGATCCCAAGGTCGCGGCGGCGGCGGCGGCGACCGCGTACGCGATCTTCTTCGCGCTCGCGAACGGATTCGGGCGTATCGTCTGGGGAATCATCGCGGACGGCATCGGCTGGAAGCTTTCGATCACGATCATGGCGATCATCCAGGGAGTCGCGATGGCGGCGCTCTACTATTTCGGACACAGCTACGCCGCCCTGTGCTTCTTCTTCGCGATCGTCGGCGCGAACTTCGGCGGCACGCTCGCCCTCTTCCCGCTCAGCACGGCGGGGTGCTTCGGCACGAAGAACATCGGGCAGAACTACGGGTTCATGTTCACCGCCTACGGGGTCGGCGGCATCGTCGGGCCGATCGTCGCCGGCATATTCAAGGACATGGGGCAGGGGAAGGGCGTCACGGCCTGGATGCCTCCCTTCATGATCGCGGCCGTGCTCTGCATCGTCGCGGCGGGAATCGTCATGACGTTGAAGGCGCCGAAGAAGGTGTGCTGACATGGAAGAGCTGATACGGAAGATGCTCGCCGAGCTCGGCGAGGATCCCGATCGCGAGGGGCTCCGCAGGACGCCCGAGCGCGTCGCGGAATCGCTCGGATTTCTCACGAGCGGCTACACGGAAGATATCGGCGCGCTCCTCGACGGGTCGATCTTCGAGGAGGAGTACGACGAGATGGTCATCGTGAAGGACATCAGCCTCTACAGCCTCTGCGAGCACCATCTACTCCCGTTTTACGGCGAATGCCACGTCGCGTACATCCCGAAGGGGCGCATCATCGGCATCTCGAAGATCCCGCGGCTCGTGCACGTCTTCGCGCGGCGGCTTCAGGTGCAGGAGCGCCTCACGAACCAGATTGCGAAGACGCTCATGGATCACCTGAAGCCCTACGGCGTGGCGGTGACGATCGAGGCGACGCATCTCTGCATGGCGATGCGCGGGGTGCGCAAGCGCGACGCCCGGATCATCACGAGCGCGATGCTCGGGGCGTTCCGGACCGACCCGAAGACGCGCATGGAGTATCTCGAGCTCATCAAGAGCGGCTCGCGAAGCGAATAGCGGCGGGGTGTCGCTTTCCTCCTTGCGGCGGCCGCGCCGTGTATTATATTCAAAAACGCTCATTGAGACGGACTCAACGCATTCAGGAGTGGGGGCATGGCTTCGATATCGGAATTTCGCAAGGGAATGGCGATCAATCTCGACAACGAGATCTGGATCATCACCGAATACCAGCACGTCTCGCCGGGCAACTGGCGGGCGATGGTGCGCACGAAGCTCAAGAACGCGAAGACCGGACGGGTCATGGAACGCACCTTCCGCATGACCGACCAGATCGAGATAATCCGTCTCGAAAGCCGCGAGATGCAGTTTCTTTTCGAGGCGGACGGCAGCTTCCACTTCATGGACACGAAGAACTACGAGCAGACCTTCATCCCGGGCGATTTCCTCGGGGACCAGAAGCAGGTCCTCAAGGAAGGGAACTCCTGCACGATCTCCTTCATGGGAGAGAAGCCGATCACGGTGGAGTTCCCGAACTCCATCGACTTCGTCGTCGCCGAAGCGGAGGCGGGCGTGCGCGGGGACAGCACCACGAACCTCATGAAAGGCGCCGTTCTCGAAACGGGCGCCAAGGTGCAGGTGCCGCTCTTCGTGAACGCGGGCGACACGGTCAGGATAGATACGAGAACGGGCAAGTATATCGAGCGCGTCTCGAAGGGTTCCTGAGGGGCGATTCCCGTCCCGGCGGCGCATTCGGAACGCTCCCCATCCTCGACAGGACCGATTATTAATTATCCAAAATTCTATTGATTTTGCCGGCGAGCGGAGTATCGTTTCTCGTATCAACGGCGAAATGCGAGTCGTCTGCAATCGACAACCGTGCTGTCGCTTTTTCCGTTCCCGGCAGATTCGCCGTGGAGCCAGGAGTATGAACATGGCCGGCGAGCCCAAGAAGAGAAGCAAAACCGCTCTGAGAAGCCGGCTTCTGGACGAGCTGAAGCTGGAAGTTCTCGAGAACGCCCCGGCGATCATGGCGTGTCATGACCTGGACCATACGATCGTCTGGAGCAACAAAGCGTTTCGGAAGGCCACGGGTCTGCCACGGAAGAAGGCGGAAGGAATGAAGTGCTACGCCGCCTGGGGCCTGAGCAAAGCCTGCCGCGGCTGCCCGGTCACGACGGCCATGAAAACCGGGGAGCCGTGCGAGGGAGAGATGACTCCCGAGAATCAGGATCACTGGCCCGAGACCCTTGGCTCATGGCTGACGAGCGCCTCGCCGATCAAGGATGAGAACGGCGTGGTCATCGGCGCGGTGGAGACCGCATACGAGATCACCCGTCATAAAAAAACGGAAGATATGCTGCGCGAGAGCGAATCGCGGTTCCGCACCATGCTGAACAGCCTCGTCGACGGGGTCATTTGCACCGATCTCCGTGGTCGCATCGAGATGCTGAATCCTCTGGCGGAAACCCTCACCGGCTGGAAGAACGAAAAGGCCAGAGGATTGCCTCTCGGCGACGTCTTTCACATCGTCGACGGGCAGACGCGGAAGGCGGCGGAAAGTCCGGTCGTCAAGGTGCTGCGCGAGGGAATAGTGGTGGGCCTGGTAAACCACTCCACGCTCATCTCCCGGGACGGCGCCGAACGCCCCATCGCGGACAGCGGCGCGCCGATCCGCGACGATCAGGGCGACATCACCGGCGTGGTGCTTGTCTTCCGCGACCAGAGCCGGGAGCGCGCGGCGCAGAAGGCGCTCGCGGAAAGCGCCCGTCAGTATCGCGAGCTGGTCCAGAACGCCAACAGCGCGATCATTCGCTGGAATTGCCGAGGCGAAATCACGTTTTTCAACGAATACGCCCAGACGTTTTTCGGCTATGGAGCCGACGAGGCGCTCGGCAAGCACGTCGGTATCCTGGTGCCGGCGAAGCAGTCCGACGGAGTCGATCTGAGCACGCTCGTTCAGGATATCGCGAGCCATCCCGAACGCTATGTCAACAACATCAACGAGAACGTATGCCGGGACGGCCGCCGGGCCTGGATGGCGTGGACCCACAGGGCGATCATCGATGCCGAAGGGCGGGTCGCGGAAATCCTCGCCGTGGGATCGGATATCACCGATCGCAGACTGGCGGAGGAGGAGCGGGACAGGCTGCAGACCCAGTTCGTGCAGAATCAGAAGCTGGAGGCCGTCGGAAGGCTGGCGGGCGGTATCGCGCACGATTTCAACAATATGCTGGGTGTGATACTCGGCCACACCGAGATGGCGCTCGTGGACGCTCCCCCCGGCAGCCGCCTCCAGGAAGCGCTCCAGGAAATCAGGAAGGCCGCCCGGCAATCCGCCGATCTGACGCATCAGCTGCTCGGATTCGCCCGCCGGCAGATTGTGGCCCCCAGAGTGTTGAATCTCAACGACACCGTCGAGGAATTGCTCGGCATGTTGCACCGGTTGATCGGTGAGGACGTTCATCTCGCCTGGATGCCGGGCGCGAACCTGTGGTCCGTTCATATCGATCCGATGCAGGTCAACCAGGTGCTGACGAATCTATGCGCCAATTCGCGGGACGCCATCGCCGGGGTGGGCAAGGTCATGATAGAGACGCAGAACGTCACGCTTGACGAGACGTGCGGCGAGACCCAGGGCGGCCTTATCCCCGGCGAGTATGTCATGCTGGCTCTGAGCGACGACGGCCGCGGCATGGGCAAGGACGTTCTCGAGCACATCTTCGAGCCGTTTTTCACGACCAAGACGCTCGGCTCCGGCACCGGTCTCGGGCTCGCCACCGTGTACGGCATCGTCAAGCAGTGCGAAGGATACATCGACGTGTACAGCGAACCCGGCAAGGGTACGACGTTCAAGATCTATCTGCCCCGGTGCGAGGGGGAAGTCGCGGAGACCCGGAGCGCCGGCGCGGCGGCGGCGCCGAAAGGCCGCGGGGAAACGGTGCTGCTGGTGGAGGACGAAGCGGCGATTCTGGACATGAGCAGGGCCATGCTCGAAGAGCTCGGTTACTCGGTTCTCGTCTCGAGGAGGCCATCCGAGGCGCTGCGTCTTGCCGGGGCGCACGACGGCGAGATTCATCTGCTCCTGACCGACGTGGTGATGCCGGGCATGAACGGGCGGGAGCTGGCCGATCAACTCCGCGCGGTCCGACCCGCGATGAAATGCCTGTACATGTCGGGCTATACGGCCGATGTCATCGCGCATCGCGGCGTTCTGGCCGAAGGCGTGGAGTTCATCCAGAAACCGTTCTCGATGAAAGACCTGGCGGTCAAGATCAGGAAGCTCCTGGACGCCGAGGAATGAGCGGGTCGGAAGCGCCGGCTTCGTCCTTCTGCACCCGGCGCTCATCGGGAGCCCGCCCCGCTATTTCTCCGGAGAGGGTTCGACGTATTTCCAGTAATTGCCGAGGGAGATATCGCCGCGGATTCTCTTCTTGATGAAGAGGAACGAACCGCTTCCCTCGAACTCCATTCTCTCGAGAATCCACGAGCCGTTCCCGCCGCTTCCGTAATGAAGCTTCGTGAGCATGCTCTTCGCCCCTTTGGGAAGAGGGTCGCTCGTGAATTCGATCTTCACCGGGTTTCCGACGCCCTCCTCGATCCAGGCCGTGCCCTTGACCAGAACCGGCTTGCCCTTCGAGGGCTTTTCCGTCCGGACGGGATAGGTATACCCGAAGCGGACGCAGGTCCGCCCATCGATCGTCTCTCTCGCGCCCGTCTCCGTAACGCAGACGTCATTCTGGATCTCGGGATCGAAGGGGCTGTCCCCCGAGGAGATGGAGTGGGAGCTCTCCTTCGAGTCTTTGTCCGAATCGCCTTTCGAGGCTTTTGTGGCTTTCTTCTCGGCGTCTTTCTTTTCTTTTTGTTCCCTGGCGGCTTCTTTCTTCGAGCGCTCCTCGGCCTTCTTTCTCTCCGCGGCGGTGACGTCCTTGCCGTCCTTCGACGCCTTGACGACGTCGCTCTTTATTTTCCCCGCGCCGTCGAGCGCGAGGGAGATCTCGGCGTTCGATTCCGATTTCACGCGGCCGTCGTCATCGAGCTCCTGAATCTTCTGGAGCACCTTCCCGGGCACGAGATCCTTGTTCGCCTCGAAGATCTTCACGGCCTTCGCCCAGAGGGGCGGCTGAGCCTTTGCGGTGGCGATGCTGTCGGGGGCGGCCGCCTTGGCCGGCGCCGATAGCGCGAGCGCGCACAGGAGGATTGCGATGCAGGAGAATCCCGCGAATCGGTTGTTTTTCAAAGGGTGCCTCCGGCTACTTTTTAATGGTGAGCGGTTCGCCGCAGCAGGTGATATCGCAGCAGATGTCTTCCTCGCCGCAGCAGGCGCACGTGTCCGCGCCTTTCCTGGCGTCCTTGCATTCCTTGACGACCTTGAGCTCGAGTCCGCATTCTCCGCAGGCGTAGACCTCGCCCTTTTTCATGTCGTTGCAGCTGGGCATCGGAATACCTCCCTGGCTTATGGTTCCGCGCGCCGATTCCATTCGGACGTTTCACATTCTAGCATACCGGGGGGGCGGGATGCACCGGTTTTCATTTTTCTCTTGACTTTCGGTTTTCTTTCGGGTAAGCTCCGAACATGGTCTACATGACGAAGCGGCAGAGAGAGATTCTCGAATTCATACGGTCCTTCCAGGCGGCGAAGGGGTATGCGCCCTCCCTCGAGGAGATCGCGGCGCACTTCAAGCTCTCCGCGGTGAGCACGGTGCACGAGCATCTCGCGAATATGAGCCGGAAAGGGCTCCTGCGCCGCGGCTGGAACAGGGCGCGCTCGATCGAGCCGCTCGCGGGGCGCACGGCGCGCGAGGTGCCGCTCGTCGGGGCGGTCGCGGCGGGCTCGCCGATAGAGGCGATCGAGGTGCCCGAGAACGTCGCCCTGCCCGAGGACCTCGTCGGGCGGGGGGAAACCTTCGCGCTCAGGGTGAAGGGGGAGTCGATGACGGGGGACGGGATCCTCGACGGGGACCTCATCATCGTCGAGAAGCGTCGGCGCGTCGAGAACGGCGCCTTGACCGTCGTGCTTTTGCGCGGCGGCGAGGCGACGATGAAACGTTTCTATCACGAGGGGGCCGTCGTGAGGCTCAAGCCCTCGAACCCGGCGATGAAGGACATCGTCGTGCTGGCGGCCGAGGTCGAAGTGCGCGGGGTCGTCGTCGGGCTCATGAGAAAGTACAAGCGCGGGTGAGCGTGGGACATTCACGTTCCGAACCCAGTCGCAAAGCCTCCAATGGGTTCGTCACGGGAATGTCCGGCGCCAATGGGGCTCCCGGGTAGGCACCGTTAGGGGGTGACGCCCATGGGGTCCCCGCAGGCGGCGCAGCGAGCTTTGCTCGCGAGCACCTGCGGGGTGCAATGGGCGGCAGGACCCGCGTATCGGGCCCGAGCGCGCACGGAGAATCGTATGGCTCTCACGTATCGAAAGGTCGATCTGCTGCTGTCGTCCGACGCGGGGGGCGAGGTGCGGGAGGGGGACTGCCTTCTTCTCGAGATGGGACGCAGTCCCGCAGCCGGGGAGCTCGCGCTCGTGAGGCGGGGGCGCGCCGAGGCGCTCCGTCGGTGGGACGGCGAGTGCGGGGGTGAGGTGCTGGGGGTGGTCATCGGGGTAAAACGAAAGCTGTGAGCTCGCGGGCCGCTACGGGGGGACAACGGTGGAGCGGGAGATTCTTCACGTCAACACGGACGATTTCTATGCGTCGGTTTTGCGGCTGCGCGATCCCGCGCTGCGGAAGCGCGCGGTGGTCGTGGTGGGCGCGTCGCCGCGGGGTATGGTCTTTTCCGCCTCGTACGAGGCGCGCACGGACGGCGTGACACGGGGTATGACCGCCTCCGCCGCGAGGCGCCTGTCGTCGCGCGCCGTGTTTCTCCCGCCCGACTGGGGGCTCTTCCGGCGCGCGTCGTCCGCCATCTTCGGGGTGCTGCGGCGGTACAGTCCAACTGTCGAGTCGGCCTCGCTCGACGAGGGGTACGTCGATTACACCGGCTGCGGCCGCCTCTTCGGGCCGGCGCCGGATGCGGGACGGCGGATCAAGGACGAGATCGCGCGCGAGACGGGGCTCGCCGTGTCGCTCGGGGTCGCCTCGAACAAGCTCGTGAGCCACGTCGCGTCGCGCTCGGCGAAGTGCGCGAATCTCGTCGACGTGTACGCGGGCTACGAGCGGTCGTTCGTCGCGCCCGTGCCGGTCGCGCGATTTCCGCTCGTCGGCGAGAAACGCTCGCCGGCGCTCTGCGAGCTCGGCGTCGCGCGCGTCGGGGACGTGCTCCTTTTCACCGAGGAGATCTTCGCCTTCTGCTTCGGCTCGTGGGGGAAGCGCCTCTACCGGGGAGCGCTCGGCGAGGATACGGCGCCCGTGCGGACGCGCGCGGGAATCGACGAGCGGTTCACCGTGGAGGAGATACTCGAGCCGGACCGGGTCGACTACCGTTCCCTCGAGGGTGTGCTCTACCGCCTTGCCGAGCGTCTCGGCGGGAAGCTCCGCGCCGAGCGATCGCTCGCGGGCGCCGTGAGCCTCGAGGTGCGCTACGCGGACGGTTTGGCGGCGAGGGGAACGGGAAGGCCCGGAGCGCAGGTGGGGGGGGGCGCGGAGGCTCTCGCGGCGCCGGAAGCGTCCGCAGCGTCCGCAGCGTCGGGGGCGTCCGTCTCGGACGATCTCTCCATCTATGAAGCCGCGCGGGAGGTCTTCGCGCGCGCCTACGCGAGGCGCGTGCGGGTGCGGAGCCTCGTCCTCTCGGCGGGGCGGATCGTGCCCGCCCCGCTCCAGCTCGAGCTCTTCGCGGGAGATCGCGCGGCCGCCGTCGAGCGGAGGGGGAAGCTCTACGCCGCGCTTGACCGCCTGCGCGCCGCGTATCCGGGGCGCGCCGCCCCGGCGTTCGGAAGGGCGCTCGCGTGAAGCGCTAGGCCCGTCGGCCGGAGGTCTCCCGTGAGCTTCGTTCATCTCCGAGTCCATTCGAACTTCTCCATGCTCGCGGGCACCCGCCCGGTCGAGGATCTCGCGCGTGCGGCCGCCGCCGCGGGGATGCCGGCCCTCGCCCTCACCGACACGGACGGGATGTACGCCGTCGTGCCGTTCGAGCGCGCATGCGGGGAGGCGGGCATCAGGCCGATCCACGGCGTCGAGCTCACGGGCGATATCGGGCGCATCACGCTCCTCGCCCGGACGCGCGAAGGCTACGGCGAGCTCTGCCGTATCGTCACGAGGCGGCGGCTCGACGCGGACTTCTCGCTCGGCGCGGCGCTCGATCGCCTTTCGGAGAATGTTTACATCCTCGCCGCCGACGAGCGGATTCTCGCGAGGCTCCGCGGCCGGAAGAACGCGTTCGCGGCGCTCCCGACGGCAATCGGGCGCGAGTGGACCACGAGACGCTGGCGGCTGCGCCGCGAGGCGGCGCGCCTCGGTTTGCGCACCGTCGCCGCGGGGGACATCTATTTTCTCGATACTCGCGAGCACTTCGTGCACCG
>JBFYZM010000074.1:0-10529 GCA_041309505.1 Candidatus Krumholzibacteriota bacterium | reverse complement strand
TTCTGCTGCGGGTGCTTGCGCCCGCCCTGCGGGGGCACGTTGGCGACGGTTCCCTCGAGGATCTTGAGAAGCGCCTGCTGCACGCCCTCGCCGGAGACGTCCCGCGTGATCGACGGGCTCTCGCTCTTGCGCGAGATCTTGTCGAGCTCGTCGATGTACACGATGCCCCGCTCGGTCGCCGCGAGGTTGTAATCGGCGTTCTGGAGGAGCCTCACGAGAATGTTCTCGACGTCCTCCCCGACGTAACCGGCCTCGGTGAGACACGTCGCGTCGGCGATCGCGAAGGGGACCTTGAGGAACCGGGCGAGCGTCTGAGCCAGCAGCGTCTTCCCGACGCCGGTGGGTCCGAGGAGCAGTATGTTGCTCTTGTCGATCTCGACGTCGTCGGCCCGCCGCTCGTGGCGGATGCGCTTGTAATGGTTGTAGACCGCCACCGAGAGGACGATCTTCGCCTGCTCCTGCCCGATCACGTACTGATCGATGAAATCCTTTATTTCCTTCGGCTTCGGGAAGTGCTCGACGTCCCAGAGCATCGTTCCCGACATTTCTTCCTCGAGGATGTCGTTGCACAGCCTGATGCACTCGTTGCAAATGTATACGGAGGGCCCGGATACGAGCTTCGCGACCTCGTCCTGGCCCCTTCCGCAGAAGGAGCACCGTATCGCTTTCGGAGCGAGCTGTTTCTTCTTCATTCGATTCTCCGCCCTTCCCTCGGGCTATATGCGGCCATTCACCATATTATACACTTTCGCCGCCCCGCGTGCCCTCAAAATCGGAATCTTTCCCGCGCTTCCCCTCCCTATCCTACCGTTTCAATTCGCTTTTCGAGATGAGGATGCTGTCGACAATACCGTATTCCTTCGCCTCTTCGGCCGACATGAAGAAATCCCGGTCCGTATCCTTCGCGATTCTCTTGATATTCTGGTGCGTATGCTTGACCAGGATCTCGTTGAGCTTGGTCCGCAGGGTAACGATCTCCTTGGTGTAGATCTCGAGGTTCGTCGCCTGCCCCTGGGTCCCGCCCGAGGGCTGGTGAATCATGACCCGCGCGTGCGGGAGCACCGAGCGCTTGCCCGACTTTCCCGCCGCCAGGAGAACCGCAGCCATGCTCGCCGCCTGCCCCATGCAGATCGTCGCGACGTCGCACGAAATGTATTGCATCGTGTCGTAGATGGCGAGCCCGGCGGAGACCACACCGCCCGGGCTGTTGATATAGATGAAGATGTCCCTCGTCGGATCCTCCGCCTCGAGGAACAGAAGCTGCGCAATGACACTGTTCGCCAGCGTATCCTCGATCGCCGTCCCGATGAAGACGATGCGATCCTTGAGGAGCCGCGAATAGATGTCGTACGCCCGCTCCTCTCTCCCTCTCGTTTCGATGACGTACGGAATCGGTATGTACGCTGAATTGTAGATCTTCTCCATTGCTTCCTCTCTTTTCGGGTCCGGACTCAGGCGGCGCCGAGAACGATCTCGAATATCTTCCGTTCCCGGAGCCTGTTCTTGAGATTCGCGACCCGCTCGTGGTCCTTCATGAACAGCTTCTTGACTTCTTCGACCTGCCTGCCGTTCTCCTCGGCGATCCTCTGGAATTCCCCGTCCACCTCCGCCTCCGAAACGTCGACGCCCTCCTTCTCGGCAATGCGCTCCATCACGAAATATCGCTTTATGTTCCTGAGGGCGACGCGGTCGAAGAACTCGTCGATCTGCTTCAGCTTCACCTCGTCCTGCTCTTTCTCGACGCCGGCCGCCTCGCGCCTCCGCTCGTCCTCCGCGGTGAGCTCCTTCTTGAAGCGCTCCTGCATGGTCCGGGGGATATCGAACGGATTCCGCTCGATGATGACATCGATCGCGCGCTCTTCGCGCTTTCTGCGCTCCTCCTTCACTTTCTCTTCGATGAGCTTCGCGCGAACGTCCTCCCTCAGCTCGGCGAGAGTCTTGAATCTCGCATCCACCTTCGCGGCGAACTCGTCGTTCATGGGCGGGATCTGCTTCTCGCGGACGTCGTTCACGGTGAATTCGTACCCGATTTTCTTTCCCGCGAGCCGGTCGGGTTTGTAGTCCGCGGGATAATCGACGTCGACCTTCCCCGACTCCCCGATGCGCTTGCCCTGAATCGCCTCTTCGAAAGAGGGAAATATCTGTCCCGTGCCGAGCTCCACGGGGTAGTTGTTCACGCGGCTCTTCACGTCCACCGTGCCGTCGCTCCCGATCGGAGTGAAATCGAGCGTCACCACGTCCCCCGCGGCGGCGGGACGATCGACCTTGATGAAATCGGCCGATCGCTCCTGCAGGTTCTTGAGTACCTCCTCAACCTCTTCATCCGAAACAACCTGTTCCTCCCCTTCGACCTTGATACCGCGGTATTCTTCGATCTCGAATCGGGGAAAAACTTCAATGCACACCTTGAACGAGAGAGGCTCGTCGCCGACGACCTTCACGTCCCGGAACTCCGGATCGCCGACCGGCTCCAGCTCGTGTTCCACGATAACGTGCTCGTAGGCGAGCGGCAAAATGCTGCGGATCGCCTCGGCCCTTATCTCGTCGGAGAAGCGCTTCTCGACGATGTCGACGGGCACCTTGCCCTTCCTGAAACCGGGAAGCGCCACCTCTTTCACCATTTCCTTGAGAACGCGCGAACGCTCGCCCTTGAACCGCTCGGGGGTTATCTCAACCGATATCACCCTTTGGCAGCCCTTCTCCTCCGCTACCTGAACCCGGATTTCGCCTTCGAGAAACTTCTTTTCCATCATTCCCCCATGTCAGACAGAGCTGCCGAGAATCGCCTAGCCAAATCGATTTTTTCCTGGTGCGAGAGGGGGGATTTGAACCCCCACGAGTTTCCTCACTGGATCCTAAGTCCAGCGCGTATGCCAGTTCCGCCACTCTCGCGTGCCGATAAAGATCCTAACTCTATCGTATATAACGAACTGCCATGCAATCTTTCGATCAATTAAGAATCTTTACTCGCATAACACGTAAATCTAGCATGTAGCATGTCCATTTTCAAACGGATTCGAGCAAATAGTGGACGCCCTCAGCGTTCCTTGAACCGACGCTTCTAACGCCCCTTGAATCCGGCCTCCCTTTTCTCGAGAAAGGCTTTCATGCCCTCTTTCATGTCCTCCGTGCCGCACGTCATGGCGAAGAGGGACGCCTCGTGCCGCAAGCCGTCCTCGAACGACATCTCCGTCCCGTGATTGACCGCTTCGATGCATGCCTTGAGCGAGAAGCCGGGCTTCTTGAGAAAGAGCCCGGCCATCTCGTCGACGGCCTTCGGGAAGTCCTCGGGGGACGCCACCTTGTTGACGAGACCGAGTGTAAGCGCCTCTTGGGCCGACAGGATTCTGCCGGTCGTGACGAGCTCCATGGCGACGCCACGCGGTATCAGACGCGCGAGCCGCTGCGTGCCTCCGTAGCCGGGCATCGTGCCGAGGTTGATCTCCGGCAGCCCGAGGCGCGCCTTGTCGACGGCGATCCGGACCGTGCACGCCAGGGCGAGCTCGCACCCGCCGCCGAGCGCGAATCCGTTTATTGCGGCAATGACGGGCTTGCCGAGATTCTCCATCAGGTTCGTCAGGCGCTGCCCCCGGGCGGCGTATTCCTTGCCTCCGAGCGGTTCGAGCTTGAGGAGCTCGCCGATGTCGGCTCCCGCAGCGAACGATTTCTCCCCCGCGCCGGTCAATATCACGACGCCCGCCTCCTCGTCCTCCTTCATCTGCGTGAAGGCGGCGATGAGCTCGACCACCGTCTGGATGCTCAGCGCGTTGAGCTTGGCAGGCCGGTTGATCGTCACCTTTCCGATGCGCCCCGACCTTTCGACGAGCACGTTTTCGAATCCCATCTCCCGCTCCTTTCTCCGTATCCGGGCTATTTAAGGACGCGGCGCGCGCCAGTGTCAACAACAAACTGTTTCTTGACTTGCGCCGCGCTATTCGGTTATCCATTGTTCAATTATGAACGTGGGCAATCAGAGAATTCTCCCGATCGCCGCGGGTCTGGCCGCGCTTCTCATGCTCGCTCCCTTCGCGGCGCGAGCGGCCGCTCCGCAGGGCGGGGACGTCCTCAAGCAGCAGCTCCTTCGCTATCTCGAAAGCGGCGCCCAGAGCGCCGCGCTCTCTCCGGGCCAGCCGCTCCACCCGCTCCGCGTATATCCGATCACGGCGACGACTTCATTTCTCCTTCTCGAGAACGATCCGCTGCTTCTCAGGAGATTCTACCCCGACATATCCCGGACCGTCATGCAGCTCTTCGAGGATCAAAACCTCGCCGGCGGCCTCGTCAGGGGCATGCCGGACGCGCCGCAGAAAAGCGGTTCGATCCTCTCCCCCGGCTTCAACGCCCTCGCCGCGATCGAGCTCCACAGCCTTCATCTCATCGCGTGGAAAACGGGAGCGTACGAGGACGCACTCGAGTTTCTTTCCTGGTCCCGTTCGCTTTCGGATCTCGTCACGCGAGGATTTTACGATCCGGAGCGCGAATGCTTCTATCCCGTCGACGCGAACGGCCGATTCGTCACGGCATACCATCCGGGACAGCTTCTGCCCCTCGTCGTCGACCGAAGCCTCGGCCGATTCGTTCACGACAGAATCACGGCCCGATACGCTCGCGCGCCCGCTTCGCAGCCGAAAGCGGCCGATGTCGGCGACCCATGGGCCAATTCCACCATGCGATTCATGCTTCTCGATCTCCTCTCCGCAGCGGTACCGGAGGATGGCGACCTTTTCGCGTCGCTCCGCGCCTCGGCGGTCGCCGGCCTGAGCGCGGCGGGAACGGGACAGTCCGTCTGGTCCGATTCCTGGCGCGAGAACCGAACGGCCGCGAACCGCCTCTTCCCCCGCTGGAACACGATCTCGCCGCTCGTGAACCTCACCCTCCTCTTCGAACGGGAAGCTCTGCTTCAACCCAAGGAGCTCGCCGGAATGCGTTCCGGAATCGATTCTCTCGTCAAGGCGCTCTCCGGAGGGGGAATGAGCCTCGACTCGTACAAGGACGCCGTCGGCGCCGCGAACCGCATGCTCGCGAGGTACTCGCGTTTCTCGCAGCTCCTCGATTCGCCGAAGGAGAGCTGGAGGATCATCGACGGGGCAAAGTGGCGGCGGCTTTCCCCCCGGGTCAAGAGACTCATCATGGAGACGCTCGCCGGCGCCTCGGCCGATCTCGCCGCCGCCAAGGCGGATCTTTCCTCGCGGCTCGAGCGGGAATGCGGAATCGCGTTCAGGCTCGGCCTGCCCGAGACGACCGTTCCCCGGGGCACGGCGGTGAAATATTCGGCGTCGCTTCGGACGCTGCGAGACACCATCGACGCATCCCGGTTCTATCTTCAAATCGGCGAAAGGCGATGGAAGATCGGGGAAACCGATCGCGGCGTCACCCTGATGCCGAACGGCGAGCAGTTCGTCCATGCGGGAGAAATATCTCTTCCGCCTTCCACCGAACCCGGCGTCGTCACGTTGAACGCATCGATCGAGTTCCTTCATGAAGGACGAATGGTCGAGATCCGCAGCGTCGAAAGCGTCGCCGTAACGAAGGAATTCGACGCGACGCTCGACCTGCCCGACGGAAGAAGGATCGGCAGGAAGCCGCTCCGCCTCGCTCTCGCGCTCAGGTGCAGGACCGACCGCGACCTCCAGGGAACGGTCGACGGCTCCATTCTCCGCGAGTTCTCGACCGTGCCGCCGCTTCCCGCCCGTTTTCAGGTGCGCGCGGATTCCGAACGCACCGATCTCGAGATCGCGATCGCGCCGAAAGGCATGATATCCCCGGGACACTATCCCTTCTCGCTGACTGTCGCGCTCGACGGCAAGCCCGTCGCGCTGTTCAAGGAAAGCCTCGTCCGACCGTTCAACTGGCTCCACCTCGGAACCCTCGCGAAGCCGGACGAACCGCTCAGGAACGCCGTCTCGTTCCAGAGCGATCTTTTCAAGTCCTACCCGGCTTCCGACGGGCGCGAGCTGCGGTGGAAAGAGGTTCCCCAAGGCGCGATCGACAACGAAGGCGCTCTCCAACCCTCCCGGCTCTACGGGAAGGCGCCGGGCGGCTGCGCCCTGTTCTACACGGTCGTCGACGCCCCGGCGCGCCTGAAGCTCACCTGGAGGCTCGTCACGAAAAACGCGTTCTCGCTCTGGATCAACGGCGAACCCGTCGTGCCGGCGACGGATGCGCAACTCGAAGGGGCGAGCGGGCCGATCGAGCTGAGAAAAGGGCCGAACTCCATCCTCGTCGCCGTGTGCTGGGATGACGCCGCCGACGGCGTCACATTCGATCTCGGGGACGACAACGACTTGCCCCCTTCCGGCCTGCTCAACGATCTCGAAGATATCATCGACGGGTACGAGCGTCTCAACGTCGTCCGGGATTCGAAGAAAAAGGAAGCTCCCCCGCCGGAGCGGATCACGGACGTCGTCGTCACGTATACGAATCCCCGCGCGTCCGAAGTCTCGATCATCGGCTCGTTCAACAACTGGGAGGCGGGCGCGACGCCGATGAGGAAGGAAGGAAAGGGCGCCTGGACCGTTACCCTGCACCTCCGCGCCGGAAAATACCCGTACAAGTTTCTCGTGGACCGAAAGCAGAAGATCGCGGACCCGGCGAACGCCTCGGTGGAGCCGGACGGCTTCGGCGGCAGCAATTCCATTCTCGAGGTCAAATAGGAAAGGCGCACGTGACACGCGGCGCGAACAAGCGGCGGCTCATGCTCGTCTTCGGAACGAGACCCGAGGTTATCAAGCTCGCGCCCGTGATCGAAGAGCTCCGGTCGAATCCGAAGAAATACTCCGTCGCCGCCTGTTTCACCGCGCAGCACCGGGAGATGTGCGAGCCGCTTCTTCGTTTTTTTTCGATCAAACCGTCCTACGACCTCGACATCATGATCGAGAGACAATCGCTCATGCACATCGCGACGCGGACGATGCGGCGGCTCGACGAGGCGCTCTCGCGCGACCCCGCTGACATGATCGTCGTGCAGGGAGACACGACATCCGCTGTCGCCGCCGCCCTCCTCTCCTTCTACCGGCGCATTCCGGTCGCGCACGTCGAAGCGGGCCTCAGGACGCACGACGTCTGGAACCCGTACCCCGAGGAGATGAACCGAAAGCTCATCGGGAGCATCGCGCAGCTTCATTTCGCGCCGACCCGACGGGCCGCCCTCGCGCTCGCGGACGAAGGAGTTTCTCGCGAGAGCGTCTACGTCACGGGCAACACGGTCATCGACGCGCTCTCCCTCGCGCTCGCGAAGAAGAGGACCGGCGCTTCCCGATCCGTATCCCGCGCGCGCCGCGGGAGAAAGCTGATACTCGTGACCGCGCACCGAAGAGAGAGCTTCGGGAAGGGAATCGAGGAGATCTGCGCGGCGATTCTCGATTTGGTCGAGCGCAACGACGATATCGAGATCCATTTTCCCGTGCATCCGGATCCCGCGGTCAAGAAGCCGGTCGAGCGCGCGCTCTCCCGGCGAGCGCGCATCACCCTTTCCCCGCCTCTCGAATACCCGGCTTTCGTCGCGGTCATGAAAGAGAGCAGCATCGTGCTCACCGATTCGGGCGGAATCCAGGAAGAGGCTCCCGCGCTCGGGATTCCCGTTGTCGTGATGCGGGACGAGACGGAGCGGCCCGAGATCGTCGAGGCGGGAGGCGCCGTCCTCGCGGGAGCTCACCGGGACAGGATCGTCGCCGAGGTCGAGCGCATTCTGGGGAATCCGCGCGTGTACGAGCGGATGGCGCGCGTGAGAAATCCGTTCGGCGACGGCCTCGCGTCGAGGCGAATCGTCCGGATCATCGACGCATGGTTTCGTCCCCCCGCCGCGAAGGACCGACGCGCATTCAGAAGAGAGGTCGAATTCAGGCCATGAACGCACTGATCGCACGATCCCGCCCCGTCGCGGGGCGCGTCCGCTTCGCGCTGGCCCTCGCGGTTCTCGGCGCGTTCGCGGCAGGCGGCGCGCGCGCGGAAAACCATAGGCGGATATGCGCCTCGCTCGAATCGCACTACTTCATCTTCGACTCGAAGTTCTTCGATCTCGAGGGCGCGCTCGGGGCCGGCGCCGCGCTGCGCTACGAGCTGGCCTCCGATTTCTATTTCGAGAACGGGATCGGTTTGTTCGGCGCGGACGCGAACGGCGTCGCCGTCGACGGGCTCGACTACCGGCTGAACCTCTTCATGATAGTCCCGTATTTCATGCCGCTTCGCTGCCGGCCGGTTGCGCGGCTCGGCGTCGGATTTCTGTCCGTCAATCCCGTCACGGCCACTCCGACGGACACGTACCGGCCTACCCAGACCGCATTCTACGTTTTCGGCGGCGCGGGATTGACGCGAGCCGTGCTGAAGCATTTTCTCGTCGAGGCGAGCGCCAACGCCTGGATCACTCCCTACAAGTACCGTATCTACCGCTTCAACCGCGTCGACGTGGATACAAGCGTCGAGCGGTTCGCGCATCTTTCGATATCGCTCGCGCTCACGTACACGTTCTGATTTCCGGAAATATCAGGGAACGTAGATCATCTTGATCGTCTTCGTGGCGCTCCCCGCGCGGAACACGCAGAAGTATATGCCCGCGGCCGTGCCGCGCGCCGCCGGAACCCACCGGATCGTTTGAGCGCCGCGGCCGTAGGACTTTTCGTCGAGGCGCGCGACGCGTCTTCCCGAAACGTCGTAGACGTCGATCGTGACGGGGCCCGGCTGCGGCATGAAGAAACTGAGCGTGGTTTCCCGCGAGAACGGATTCGGATAGTTCTGCGGGAACCACAGGAACCCGTACGGCCCGACGAGCCGATACCGTTCCTCCCTTCCTCCGTTCAGATAGGTGACGATCCGATACGAGTACGACGTGCCGGGCTCGACCGAAGTATCCTTGAAGGAGAACGATCCCGACGCGCTTCTGAGCGTATCGGGCGTCACGCTCGCTCCCGCCGGCATTCCGTCCTCAAAACGATAGAGGAGGCAGCCGCGGATCCCCAGCATGTTTTGCAGCGCCCACTCGACGAGCAGGTAATCCTCCCCCGTCGTGACCGAGGCGCTCAGATACACCGATACGATCTCGACGGTCCGCTGAACCGCGGACGGCTGACCGTCTCCGCTCACGACGACCAGATTCCATTTTCCCGCGTAGAGCGAGTTGATCGGAAACGTCGCGACGATCCGCTCCTCCCCGCGCCAATCGACGGAAATCGCCCTGACCGTATCGAGCCCGAGCTCGAGATACGCGCTCGCCCCGTACCCCATCCATGCGCCGCGGATATCGAGCACCGCCTCGGTGTCATGTTCCTTGTCGATCGTATCGGGCAGTACGGCCTCGATCGAGGGAGCGGGCATGCCGCCGACGAACGTCGCCGAGATATTCGAAGAGCCTGATGCGATGCCCGAGATATGCACCGGCGAGGGAACGCCGCTGTTCGTCAGGCTGCTTGGGGTCGTCGCGGCGCCGAATTCCCTGTTGTTCGAAGTTCCCGGATAGGGGTCGCCGTCGTCCCCCGTATTGCCTCCCTGATAGGAGGGCACGAGAAGATCGTATTCGCCGTCGGCCTCCTCGAGGACGAGCCCGCGCATCTGGTTGTTGCCCGTGCCCCCGCTGTTGCCGAGGGATGTGTAGGCGGTGCTATTCTCGGCGTGCCAGACGATCATCCCCTGCCCCGGGAGATGCGCGTCGAAGCCCGTGCGCCGCCTGTTCTCGACCATGAAATACTCCGCCGGAGGGGATCCGTTCCGCCAACCGCCCGAATCGAGATCGAAATCCGCGGAATAATCGAGACCACCCCCCTGGACGAGCACGTTATCTATGTTGAAAACGTCTCGCGCGTCCGAGAGGTAGCTCCCGTCCTCGTCGCTGAAGCTCTCGTCCGAGGTGAATTCGAATCGCAGGGTGAACGAGCGGGGTCCCGCGGGCAGATGCGAGCCGATATCGATCGGCTGGTGCCCGGAGAGCTGTCCCGTGAACACCGCAAGCGTCTCGACGGTTCCTTCGCGCTCCAGAAGCAACCTGCCGAAGTCGTAATCCGCCTCCGCGTCGATAGAGACGTCGAACTGCATCGTCACGGGGCGCGAGCCATCCACGGCGAACTCCTGGAACACCGATTCGTTCCAGCCGTTCCCGTAGCCGCCCGCTCCGTACCATCCGCGCGCCATCCCTTCCGCATCGCTGTACGAGCAGATGAGCGCATAATCGTTCGCCGCGTACAGGGTCCGCTTGAAGCGCCGCGTCGGAAGCGGCATCTTCAGCGCGTCGCCGCTCGAGGCGACGGGTCTCAGGTCCACCGCCCGCGGGCGCCAGTCGATCTCGACCGGGTTGAGCCATCCGAGCTGCTCGCGGGACCACGCGCAGAGATGGGCCGGGGAGGCGGGCGTGTTCCAGTTCCCTGCTCCCATGAGCCCCCAGTATCCGATGCCGCTCGAATTCCCGTTCCAATCGTAGAGGTCCGGAAGTCCGATCGCGTGCCCGAGCTCGTGGCATATAACGCCGATCTCGATCATCCCGGTCTCGCACGAGAGAGACGGAACGACGATATAGTCGTCTATCCTGATGGAACCCCCGCCCG
>JBFYZM010000073.1:0-6958 GCA_041309505.1 Candidatus Krumholzibacteriota bacterium | reverse complement strand
CTAGCGCCGGGATCGAGAATACAAAAGTGCCGGCAAAGAACAGCCCAAAGATCAGCGACGTTTTCCTGGTTGAGTTCATATGGTTTCCTCCTGGTTGAGGTTGATCAGATCCTACTCCCAAGCCGCCGTATTGTGTTTCGGCCTGGCTCCAGATGACCTGGTTTGCACATTATCAATAGTTCAAATATTCATGATTCCTCGATATTCTATAGAAATTCAATTCCATGTCAAGATCCTCGCGGGGCCGGTTGCGGCCGGTTGTGGCGGTCGGACGGGGTCAGCTCGACGCAATTTCAGGCATGCGGGTCCGAGGCCATGAGCGCGGAGTTTCCGGCTCACCCGAGAGGCGACCGCAATCACCGGAGGTCTCTCAGCTCGACGTCATGCATGTGACTCAGGATCCAGTTCGTTCTCTTGAGGATATAGGGGGTGGGCCTGCTTGCCGACCATCTCCGCGGGTTAGGCAGAACGGCCGCGATGCGCGCCGCCTCTTGCCGCGTGAGCCGTGCCGCCGGCTTGTGGAAGTAGTATCGGGAGGCGGCCTCTGCGCCGTACACGCCCGGCCCCATCTCGATCACGTTGAGGTAGACCTCCATGATGCGTTCCTTGCTCCAGCACATTTCGATGAGGAAGGTGAAGTACACCTCGAGCCCTTTGCGCGCCCAGCTTCTCGAGGGCCAGAGGAAGACGTTCTTGGCGCACTGCTGACTGATGGTGGATGCGCCTCGTACCTTTCTGCCATGGTGACGCTCGTTGTACTTCGCCGCTTTTTCGATCGCCTCGAAATCGAACCCCACATGCTCTTCGAATTTCTGGTCTTCGGCCGTCGCCACCGCCCGGGGCAGATTCCGCGACATCCGTTCGATAGGCACCCATCTCTTGTCGAGCTTCATGGGCCGCCCGTTCATCTTCTGTTCGACGCACCGCTGGAGCATCAGGATGGTGCAGGGTACCGGGACAAAACGGTACAGCAGGGTCAATGCCACGCTCAGCCCCAAGAACCACAGGATGAGCGTGCCGGTGACGCGAAGGATCTTCTTCATCGACTTTCGTGAGCCTTGTTCTTGACTAGAGCCTGCCGTCCACGACGCGCGGATCGAGGAACGATTTCACGTCGTAGATGACGCCGTTTTCGTTCTTGAGCCCCGCAACGTCGAACGCCTTGAACTTCTCGTGCGCGACGGCGAAAACGACCGCGTCATAGCCGCCGGCCTTGAGCGTATCCATGTCGATGAGCGGGAATCCGTACTCGTGCTTCACGTCGTCGCTCGCGGCCCAGGGATCGTACACGTCGACCGTGCAGCCGTAGTCGACAAGCTCCTTCACGATATCGACGACGCGCGAGTTGCGGATATCGGTGCAGTTCTCCTTGAAGGTGATCCCGAGGACGAGGACCCGCGCGCCCTGCACCTTCTGCCCCTTGTTGATCATGAGCTTGACGACCTTGTTCGCGATGAAGATTCCCATGTTGTCGTTGATGCGGCGCCCCGCGAGGATCACCTCGGGGTGGTAGCCGATCTCCTGCGCCTTGTGCGTGAGGTAATACGGATCGACGCCGATGCAGTGCCCGCCGACGAGGCCGGGCCTGAACGGCAGGAAGTTCCATTTGGAGCCTGCCGCCTCGAGCACCTCGAGCGTATCGATCCCCATCCGCTCGAAGATGAGCGCGAGCTCGTTGATGAAGGCGATGTTGATGTCGCGCTGCGAATTCTCGATGACCTTCGCGGCTTCGGCGACCTTGAGCGACGAGACGGGATGCGTCCCCGCCGTGATGATGGAGCGGTAGAGCTCGTCGACCTTGAGCGTCGTCGCGCGCGTCGAGCCGCTCGTGACCTTCTTGATCTTCGTCACCGTGTGCTGCTTGTCGCCGGGATTGATGCGCTCGGGAGAGTATCCGCAGAAGAAATCCTCGTTGAACTTCAGCCCCGAAAGCTTCTCGAGAATCGGCACGCAGAACTCCTCCGTGCATCCCGGATAGACCGTCGATTCGTAGACGACGACGTCCCCCTTCTTGAGCACGCCCGCTACCGTCTCCGTCGCCTTCCGGACAAGCGTGAGATCGGGGCGCTTGAACTCGTCTATCGGCGTCGGCACGGTGACGATGAAAACGTTGCAGGGTCGCATGTCTTCGGGATTCGTCGTGTACATGAGGCGCTTCGCCGCCTTGAGATCATCGGCGCTCGTTTCGAGCGTGAGGTCGATCCCCTTCTTGAGCTCATCGATGCGCTTGCGGCTGATATCGAACCCGACCGTGTCGTATTTCTTGCCGAACTCCGCCGCGAGCGGAAGGCCGACGTAGCCGAGACCGATGATCGCAATTTTCGTGCTCATGTAACGCTCCTGTTTATAATCAGTTGCATGATATCTCGCGCGAAGATATAATGGAACAGGTTACGCCATCGCGCTCCCTCAGTCCAACGAAAAAGCGACATTGCGAATTTGATGCCGAATATCGGCCCCTCTCACACCTATCAGATATACCGAAAATATTTGACAAAATGCGATTTACTGGCTATCCTGACAGGGAGTATCATAACAGGCTAATATGGCCCTCATGAAGGGCGTTTTCCGTCTATTCATCTTACTAAATCCAACAGGAGGGAACCGTTGAAAGGGCGCGTACTCATAATCGACGACGAGGCCGAAATCCGGCGTAATCTCACCATCGGACTCACCCAGGAAGGCTACAGCGCGGTGGCTTGCCCGGACGGTATTTCCGCGATCCACGAGCTCAACACGTCCCGCGAGAAAGGCATCGCGTACGATTACCTCGTGACCGATATCTTCATGCCCGATATCGACGGGCTCAAGATCCTCAAGGTCATCAAGATCCAGCACCCCGATCTTCCGGTGCTCGTGATCACGGGATTCGGCGACGAGGCCCTGAAGCTCACCGCCCTCTCCGAGCTCAACACCGGTTACCTCGACAAGCCGTTCGAGATCCCGGATCTCGTCAAGGCGCTCGAGGAGCTCGCTCCGGGTTCGACGTCGAAGAAGAAGGCGGAGAAGGCCGCGGCGGCGCCCGAGATGCGCGAATCGGTGACGACGTACCTCACGATCAGGATCACCGATCCCATGCGGAGCATGGACATCTACAAGAGGCTCTACCAGATGGAAGGGGTCCAGCGCTGCGAGGCGGTGCGCGGGGATTTCGACATCATCGTCGTCGCCCAGGCCGGCTCGCAGGACGAGATCAAGAAGCTCAAAGAACGAATCGCCGCGATGGACGGCGTCCAGCTCGCCTCCGTCTCCGACGTGGAGCGGCCGAAGCTCGACCGCGACGTGACCGAGTTCATCGGCGTCTACTCGCAAGCGGTCAAGGCGCACGGCCTCGCGAGCTCGAGCAAGCAGCCGGGCACGACGAGCTACATCATCGTCGACGTCGACAAGAACGCGATTCAGCAGATCTTCACGACCGTCTTCTTCATCGACGAGGTCGTCTTCTGCGACGTCATCGAGAACGGCACGAAGCTCGTGGGAATGGTCACGGGCCAGGGCGCCGTCGGCACGATGCCGCGCATCATCGAGAAGCTGAGCCAGATCGACGGCGTGCTGCGCGTCCGCGAAGCGACCGTGATCAAGCTGGTCGAGGACTGATTCCTCGGCAATCCGCCGCAGCCGCATCGGCGAGAGAGATATTCCGGCGCCGCGCCGGAACGGGATAGAAGTCCGGTTCATTCAATCAGGGGGTGGTTACTACGGCTGCAAGGGACGACAGTTTCAATTACCGGCTGTGGCGCTACGACGGCGCCCCGGGCGAGCTGATCCCGCTGCTGCAATCGGCGCAGGATCATTTCGGCTACATCCCGCGCCGGGCGATCGGCTACATCTCGGGAGTGACCGGGATACCGGAGTCCGAGGTGTACGGGGTCATCACGTTCTACAGCCAGTTCAGGCTCCAGCCGATGGGCAAGTACGTGATCAAGGCGTGCGACGGCACCGCCTGCCACGTGCAGAATTCGCGGATGATCATCGACACGATCGAAGACGAGCTCGGCGTCGAGGTCAACGGCACGACCGAGGACGGCCTGTTCACGCTGAGCACCGTCGCGTGCATCGGCTGCTGCTCGCTCGCCCCCGTGATGATGATCAACGACGATACGCACGGGCGGCTTTCGCCGCAGTCGGTTCGGAAGATCCTGCGCGAGTACCGGCGCCGCGAACAGGCGGCCCGCGCGAAGGACGCCGCTTCGTGCGGCGACAGGCCCTGAAGATACACAGGCGGAAAACGCCGCCGCACCATACATCCGGAGATGATCGATGAAAAAAGTACTGGTCGGAATGAGCACCTGCGGTCTGTCGGCCGGATCGCAGAAGACCTATGACAGGTTCGGCGAGCTCCTGGCCGGCGCCCCCGGCTCCTTCGAGCTCAAGAGCGCGGGATGCATCGGCATGTGTTACCGCGAGCCGCTCGTCGAGGTCAGAGAAGGCGAAAGCCGCGTCGTCTACGGCGGTGTGACGCCGGACGTCGCGAACACAATATTCAACGAGCATATCAAGGGAGGCCGCGTCGTCGAGGAGCACGTGGCGCTGCGCATGGAGCCGGGCCGGGAGCTCGGCGGCAGCGAAGCGCCGCACCAGAAGAATCAGGTGCGCATCGTGCTCCGCAACTGCGGCCTCATCGATCCCGAATCGCTCGCCGAATACGAGGGCACGGGCGGTTACCAGGCGCTGCGCAAAGCGCTCCTCGAGATGAAACCGGACGAGATCATTAAAGTCGTGAAGGATTCGGGACTTCGCGGCCGCGGCGGCGCGGGCTTCCCGACCGGGCTCAAGTGGTCCTTCGCCGCCTCGCAGAAGAGCGACGTCAAGTACGTCGTCTGCAACGCCGACGAGGGGGACCCGGGCGCCTTCATGGACCGCTCGGTGCTCGAGGGGGATCCGCACTCGGTCATCGAGGGCATGGTGATATGCGGCAAGGCTATCGGCGCGCACAAGGGCTACATCTACTGCCGCGCCGAGTACCCGATGGCGATCAGGCGCCTCACGATCGCCCTCGACGCCGCGCGCGAGAAGGGCTATCTCGGGACGAACATCCTCGGCTCGGGATTCGATTTCGACATCACGATCAAGCAGGGCGCCGGCGCCTTCGTCTGCGGCGAGGAAACGGCGCTCTTCCAATCGATCGAGGGAAAGCGCGGCATGCCCCGCATCAGGCCTCCCTTCCCCGCCGAAAAGGGTCTCTGGCAGAAGCCGACGAACAACAACAACGTCGAGACGTACGCGAACGTCCCGTGGATACTCGTGAACGGGGCCGCGGCGTACGCCGCGTACGGCACGGAGAAGAGCCGCGGCACAAAGGTCTTCGCGCTCGCGGGCAAGGTGAAGAACGGCGGTCTCGCCGAAGTGCCCATGGGCATGCCGATCAACGACCTCGTTTTCAAGATCGGCGGGGGCATCAAGGAAGACCGCGCGTTCAAGGCGGTGCAGATGGGCGGGCCGTCGGGCGGATGCATACCGGCCTCCCTCGGACATACGCCGGTCGATTTCGAATCGATCCCCGCGACGGGCGCCATCATGGGATCGGGCGGCATGGTCGTCATGGACGATCAGACGTGCATGGTCGAGATGGCGCGCTTCTTCCTCAATTTCACCCAGGACGAATCGTGCGGGAAATGCACCTTCTGCCGCGTCGGAACGCTCCGGATGCTCGAGATTCTCACGCGGATCACGCAGGGAGAGGGACGGCCCGAGGATATCGACAAGCTGAAGGCTCTCGGAGCGCAGATCAAGGAGGCGAGCCTCTGCGGTCTCGGCCAGACGGCGCCGAATCCCGTGCTCACGACGCTGAAGTACTTCCCCGAGGAGTACGAGGCGCACATCAAGGACAAGCGCTGCCCCGCGGCGAGCTGCACCGCGCTCGTCGATTTCTGCATCGACCCGGAGAAATGCACCGGCTGCACCGTGTGCGCGAAGAACTGCCCGGTCGACGCGATAAAGGGCGAACGGAAAGCAGTGCATGTGATCGATACGTCTATCTGCGCGAAGTGCGGCAAGTGCGTCACGGTCTGCACCTTCGGCGCTGTATATAAAAAGTGAGGCAAGAATAGATGGAAAACGTGAAAATCAAGATCAACGGCAAGGAGATCGAGGCGGCGAGCGGCAAAACGATTCTCGAGGTCGTTCGCGAGCACGAGCTCGACGCGATCCCGACACTCTGCCATTCGCCCGAGCTCGAACCGTACGCCTCGTGCTTCCTCTGCGTCGTCGAGGTCAAGGGCAGGCCGAACCTCGTCCCCGCCTGCGCGACGCGCGTGGCGCCGGGGATGGAAGTGACGACGAGGAACGACCGCATCGTCGAGTCGCGGAGAACCGCGCTCGAGCTCCTCGTCTCGAATCATTACGCCGACTGCGTGTCGCCGTGCATGGAAGGCTGCCCCGCGCACGTCGACGCGCAGGGCTACATCGCGCTCTCGGCGATGGGACTCTACCGGCAGGCGGTCGATCTCATCCGCGAAACGAACCCGCTCCCCGCGATCTGCGGCCGCGTCTGCGTCCGCAAATGCGAGGTCGTCTGCCGCCGCGTCGATATCGACAAGGCGGTCGGCATCAACGCGATCAAACGCTTCGTCACCGACCAGCCGGGCGTCTACGACGGCGCTCCCGTATGCGAGGCGCCGACGGGAAAGAAGATCGCGATCGTCGGCGCGGGGCCGGCCGGCCTCACGGCGGCCTGGTTCCTCGGCCGCAAGGGGCACAAACCGGTCATGTACGAGGCGATGCCCCGCTCCGGCGGAATGCTCCGCTACGGCATTCCCGTCTACCGGCTTCCCGACGACGTGATCGACCGCGAGGTCGAGTTCATCTGCCGCGCGGGGGGAGAGATAAAATACAACATGCGCGTCGGCATGGACGTCGCGCTCGACGATCTCATGAAGAAATACGACGCCGTGTTCCTCGGCCCCGGCGCGTGGGCCGGCAATCCGATGAAGGTCGAGGGAGAATTCGACACCCAGGG
>JBFYZM010000072.1:0-15880 GCA_041309505.1 Candidatus Krumholzibacteriota bacterium | reverse complement strand
TGAATCTCCCTTTCATGGTCGCTCCCAGAGTGGTGACCGTGACGCCATAGTCGTCTCCGAGCACGGTGACGGAGGGGCCCGCCAGCATCAGGAATGCGCCGATCGACAGTTTGGGGGCCACTATGGCGTCGAAATACCCGTTGACGAGCCAGCCCGCGCCCGTATCGAAGCTCCAGCCCGGAGGATCGATCGTCACGCCGCCGGGCAGGAGCAGACCGCCCTTGAAGGTGAAATTCCACTTCTGCTCCTGGGCGCTGCCCGCGGAAATCGTAACGGCAACAAGAACCATGCACAGCAGAGCGACGCGCAACGCTTTCATGCCAACCTCCCTATGCTGATACCAACGAGCCGAACTCGTTCGAACGCCGAGCGGAGCCTATCGAAACCTCACATGCATGTCAAGCCTTCACCGGCTCTTGTCCGGATAGGGCGGAGGCGGGGGCACCACCGGCGGTTTCGCCTTCAGGAGGTCGAGGACGACTTCGATCGCCTTGTCCAGCTGCTGGTCGACTCCGTCGAACTCCTTCGCGGGGTCGTTGTCGACAAAGACGTCCGGCTCGACTCCCGTGCCCTCCATGATCCACTCTTTCCCCTCGGCGTCGAATCGCGAAAACTCCGGTTTCATGAGATAACCGCCGTCGAGCAGCGGAAGCGTGCCGCGGATGCCGACGACTCCGCCCCACGACCGTTTTCCGATGACCGGGCCGATCTTGTATTTCTTGAACCGGTAGGCGACGATGTCCCCGTCGGAGGCGGAGAATTCGTCGAGCAGCATCACCTTGGGGCCGACGATCGTTCCGTCGGGGTCGGGGCTGTACGCCGCGTTGCGAGAGATGTCGATCATCGCAACTTCCCGCCGGAGCCGCTCGATGATCTGCTGGGACACGTTCCCGCCGCCGTTTCCGCGCACGTCGACGATCAGCGCATCCTTGCGCGTTTGGGGATAGTAGTACTTCACGAACTGATTCAGCCCGTCCGCTCCCATGTCGGGGATATGCACGTACCCCACGCGGCCGGCGGTGGCCTTCGAAACCTTCTCGAGATTCCGTTGAACCCAATTGAAGTAGTACAGATCCCGTTCGTCCGCCGTCGGCACGATCGTGACGCTCCGGGCGCCCGCCTCTTTCGGAGAGGAGTTGACCGTCAGCGAGACCTGTTTGCCCGCCGTGTTCCACAGGGCTTCGTAGATGTCCTGCATCTCCGCGGTGGAGACGCCGTTCACGGCGATGATGTAGTCGCCCTGCTTGACGTCGACCCCTATCTCCGTCAGCGGGGAGCGCAGCGCCTCGTCCCAGTTCTGGCCCCGGAGAATCTCGGTAATGCGATAATATTTCGACGAGGCGTCGCGCGAGAGCTTCGCGCCGAGAAGCCCCTGCTGCACCCGGTCGGCGTGCGGATAATCCCCTCCGCCGACGTAGGCGTGGCCGATATTCAGCTCGCCGATCATCTCGCCGATTATATAGGTCAGGTCGGCGCGGTGATTCACGAAGGGCAGGAGAGCCTCGTAGCGCTTCCGCATGAGCTGCCAGTCGACGCGATGAAGCGACGGATCGTAGAAGAAATCGCGCATCTGGCGCCAGCACTCGTTGAAAATCTGGTTCCACTCCGCCGTGCGGTCCAGCATCACGCGCATATCCGCGACGTTCAGCCGTTCACTCAGGTCGATCTTCGCGGTCGGCAGGTCGATGATGGAGTAGGATCCGCCTTGAGCGACGAGCATTTTCGCGCCGTCCGCCGAGATCTCATACCCGTCGACCTCGCCGAGCTCGGTTTCCTTCTGCTTGTCGAGCTCGTACAGGACGAGTTGCGTCTTCGCTTCCTGTCTGCCGCGTCTCGTGTAATAGAGCTTGTCGCCGACGCAGGCCAGGCCGTCGTAGCCCGAGGGCGTCACCGGGATAACGGCGATGCGTTCCTGGATCCCGTCGACGTCGACCGTGATCGGCTTCTGATCTTTCGTTTCTTCCTTCTCTTTTGCGTCTTTGTCCTTCTTTTCGTCCTTCGCCGCGGTCTTCACGCTTACCTCGTCGCTCGCGGGGGCGAACGGAGAGGCGGTGGCTTTCGCGAGCGTCACGAGGTAAATGCGCGCCATGTCCACGTAGACGTGGTTCCATTCCGTCTGCCCGTACATCGGGCTGAAGCTGCGGTTCGATACGAAGAAGAGATACGTGCCGTCGGGGCCGAACGCCGGGCTGAAGGACGAGAACCATCCGTCGGTCACCTCGGTCGTCTTCTTCGAATCGAGCGAGTAGAGCTGGATCGTGGTCATCCGCATCTCTTCGGGTTTCGCGTAGGCGATCCACCGGCTGTCCGGAGACCATGTGTAGTCCGTTATCTCGAAGGCGGTCGCCTGGGCGACGAGGGTCACGGTCTTCGAGGCGATATCCACGTACTGCAGGCGCTGCTTTCTGTCGGACCAGAGGAGCTTCTTGCTGTCGGGCGACCAGACGGGCCGGTACTTGTATGCGTCCCCGCCGCTGGTGAGCTGGACCGGTTTGCCGCGCCCGTCCTGAGGCGCGAGGCAGAGCTCGTCCTCGCCCGAGGCGTCGGAGACGCAGGCGATCCATTTGCCGTCGGGGGACCATTTCGAGTTTCGCTCGTGCACTCCGGGGGTGGCGGTCAGGTTGCGGGTATTTCCGTGCTTCGCGGGCACGGTGAATATGTCGCCTCGCGCGCCGAACAGGGCGCGGCTGCCGTCGGGCGCGATTTCGAAGTTCGTGATTTCCTTGCTGACGTCGCGGAGCCCGTCCCTGCCTATCGCGAAGTCCTCCCGGATCGCGATCGGCACGCGCCGGACCGCTTCGGTCGCGAGATCGAGGACGTGGATGTCCCCGCCGTTTTCGAAGACGATCGCGTTGTCCCCGAGAGAGGGGAATTTCACGTCGTACTCGACGAAGTTCGTGAGCTTGCGGGTCTGCTTCGTGACGATATCGATCGAATAGAGGTTCATCCGCCCCGTTTCTTCGCGATCGGAGGCGAAATAGACGGTGTTGCCGCGGAGCATGGGAATGATGTCCTGCGCGGGATTGTTCGTGAGGTTCGTCGTCGTCCGCGAAGCGAAATCGTAGAGCCAGACGTCGTCCGCCTGGCCGCCGCGGTACCGTTTCCAGGTGCGGAATTCGCGGAAGACGCGGTTGTACACCATCGTTTTCCCGTCGGCCGAGAACGAGCAGAATCCGGCGCGCGGGAGAGGGAGCTGCTCGGACGCGCCTCCCTCGCGGGGCACCGCGAAGAGCATCCCCTTGAAGTCGTTCGCTTCGTGCATCCTCGACCGGTATACGATCGCGCCGTCGTTCCGCCACGCCATGACGATGTTGTTCGGGCCCATGCGGTCGGAAACGTCGTCGCGCCCGAGAGTCGCCGTGAACGTCAGGCGCTTCGGGACGCCGCCTTCCGCGGGCATCGCATAGACCTCCGTGTTCCCGTCGTACTGCCCGGTGAACGCGATCGTCGCGCCGTCAGGCGAGAAGCGCGCGAACATCTCGTATCCCTGATCGCTCGTCAGCCGGCGCGCGATTCCGCCGGCCGCGGGGACCGCATACAGGTCTCCCGCGTAGCTGAAGACGATCCGGTCGCCGTGAATCGCCGGGAATCGAAGCAGCCTGGTTTCCTCGGCCCGGACGGCGGTGGAGGCGACGAGCAGCAACCCCAACAGGAGCGAAAAGCGAAAACGGTTCATGGCTGATATCCTCTCTGTGTCACAACAAGCGGCCCGCTGCGGATAGACGAATTCAACGGGCCGAATGGTATAGCGATTTCGGGCGCGAGTCAAGCCCGGCGCGGGGCGCCGGCAACCCCCGCGTCTCCGGCGCGGCTCTTCCGCGGGCGGTCCGGCAAACGAAATTTAGCTTTTTCCCACCGAGGACTCGTATATAATGCTCCTTTATTACGACGAGGTGTTCATGGAACGGGATCTCTCGCAGCTCAGCATAGATCCGGCCCGGCGCGAGCGCACGGGGCCGGGCGGGCGCTTCCTCATTCTTTCCCTGCTCGCGGGCGCCTTGGTGATTGCCGTCATACTCGGGATCGTTTTCTCGAGGCGCGCGCCGGAAGTGGAGACGGCGACGGTACGCGAGGCCGGCGCGGCGCAAACGGCCGTGCTCAACGCGAGCGGATACGTCACGCCGCGGCGCCGCGCGACCGTGTCGGCCAAGGTCACCGGGAAGATCAGGGAGGTCTTCATCGACGAGGGGATGCGCGTCGCCGCCGGACAGGTGCTTGCGCGGCTCGACGACGTCGACGCCGTCGCCGCGCTCCGCGCGACCGAGGCGGAGAAATCGGTCGCCGTCGCGACCCTCGACGAGCTGCGCGTGCAGCTCGCGAACGCCCGGCGCGTCTTCGAGCGCAACAAGGATCTCCGCGGGCGCGATCTCGTGAGCCAGGAGTCGCTCGATAACGCCGAGACGGCCGTGGCGAGCTACGAGGCCCAGATCGTTCTCGCGGGGGAGCGCATCAAATCCGCGGAACGGTCGGTCGGGATCGCCCGTCAGAACGTCGATAATTGCGTCATCCGGGCGCCCTTCGCCGGCGTCGTCGTTTCCAAGGACGCGCAGCCGGGGGAGATGGTCTCTCCGATATCCGCGGGAGGCGGGTACACGCGCACCGGGATCGCGACGATCGTCGACATGGCCTCGCTCGAGATCGAAGTGGACGTGAACGAATCGTACATCGCCCGCGTCGCTCCCGCCCAGAGGGTCGAAGCGGTGCTCGACGCCTATCCGGACTGGCGCATCCCTTCGAAGGTCCGGACCGTGATCCCCACGGCAGACCGCCAAAAGGCGACGGTGAAAGTCCGCATCTCATTCGACGCGCTCGACCCGCGCATTCTCCCCGACATGGGAGTCAAGGTGTCCTTCCTCGAAGGAGCGGCCGATACGCCTGCCGCCGCGACCGTTCTCGTTCCGCGGGAGGCGGTGCGCTCGGAGGGGGATCGGAGCTACGCGTTCGTCGTGAGGGACGGGCGCGTCGAACGGCGGGCCGTGAGCGCGGGGCGGGAACGCGGATCGGACATCGAGGTGCTCGCGGGTCTTCGGCGCGGCGAAGAGGTCGTTGTGCGCTCAGGGCGCGAGCTTGAAGACGGCGCGCGGGTTTCGTCGAAGAAGAAGTAATCGAGAAAAGGAGAGTTCATGGTTCGCGTTGACGGCAAAGGGAACGGCGCGCTCGTCGAGATCAGAAACCTCGACAAGAAGTATCGCCGCGGCGGCGAGGAGATCGACGTGCTCCGCGGCCTCAACCTCGACGTCGACGCGGGAGAGTTTATCGCCTTCATGGGCCCCTCCGGCTCGGGGAAAACCACCCTCCTGAACCTCATCGGGGGGCTCGACACCCCGTCGAGCGGAACGGTGCGCATCGCGGGAGACGAGATCAGCAGGCTTTCGGGACGGAAGCTCGCGGCGTGGCGCGCGCGCCACATCGGATTCATTTTTCAGATGTACAACCTCATTCCCGTCCTCACCGCCTTCCAGAACGTGCAGCTGCCGCTCCTTCTTACGAGTCTCTCGAAGACCGAACGCCGGAAACACGTCGAGGCCGCGCTCGATCTCGTCGGCCTCTCGGACCGCATGCGGCACTATCCCCGGCAGCTCTCGGGCGGGCAGGAGCAGCGGGTCGCGATCGCGCGCGCCATCGTCGCCGATCCGAGCATACTCCTCTGCGACGAACCAACGGGGGACCTCGACCGCGCCGCAGGAGACGAGATTCTCGATATCATCAGCCGCCTCTCGAAGGAGTTCAAGAAAACGATCTTTCTCGTGACGCACGATCCGATGGCGGCGAAACGCGCCGGCACGCTGCTTCACCTCGACAAGGGGACGCTTCTCGAATGCACGACCGATGGGCAGTTCGCGTGCAAGCCGGAGGATAGCGAGAAATGAAGTTCCTTCATCTCGTCTTCCTCAATCTCGGCCGCAAGAAGACGCGGACGGCGCTCACGCTCGGCTCCTTCCTGGTCTCCCTGTTCCTTTTCGGCATTCTCATGACGATCAAAACGGCGCTCGGCTCGGGCGTCGACGTCGCGGGGGCCGACAGGCTCGTCGTCCGGAACAGGGTGTCTCTCATCCAGCCGCTGCCGTTCGCCTATCGGGAGCGGATTCTCCAGGTGCCGCACGTGCGTGAGGCCACCTTCGCGAGCTGGTTCGGAGGTTATTACCAGGACATGAAGAACTTCTTCCCGAATTTCGCGATCGACGTCGAGCGGTACCGCATCGTTTACCCCGAGTACAAGTTCAGCGACGAGGAGTGGCGGGCCTTCGTCGAGGACCGCGAGGGGTGCGTCATCAGCCCGCCGCTCGCGAAGAAGTTCGGCTGGAAGATCGGGGACCGCATCCCGCTCGAGGCGACGATCTGGGGCGGGACGTGGGAGTTCAACGTCCGCGCCATCTACGAAACGGAGCGCACGGAGCTCACCTCGCCGGAGCTCTGGTTCCACTACGATTACCTGGACGAGCGGCGCGCCTTTTTCAAGGGGCTCGTCGGGTGGTACATCGTGAAGGTCGACGATCCGGCGAACGCGGTCGAAGTAGCCGCCGCGATCGACGATCGCTTCGAGAACTCGCCGTATGAGTCGAAGACGGAGACGGAGAAGGCCTTCGCCGCCGGCTTCGCGAACCAGATCGGCAATATCCGCCTCCTTATCCTTTCGATAGGCTCGGTCGTGTTCTTCACGCTTCTTCTCGTCACCGGGAACACGATGGCGAGCGCCGTCCGCGAGCGGACGGGGGAGATTGCGGTGCTCAAGACGATCGGGATGAACGACCCCACGGTTCTCTTTCTCGTCATGGCCGAGTCGATCGTCGTCGCGGCGATAGGCGGCGGTGCGGGGCTCGCCCTCGCGAAGCTCTTCACGCTCCGGGGGGATCCGACGGGGGGCATGCTTCCGAACTTCTATCTGGCCACCCGTTCTCTCGGGCTCGGGTTCGTCCTCGCGCTCGCGGCGGGCGCCGCCGCGGGGATTCTTCCCGCCTGGGGCGCCATGCGCCTCAAGATCGTCGACGCCCTGAGGAGGGTATGAACATGGCGATCCCGCTCGAATACAACGTTCGCAGCGTCGTCGGCCGCTGGCCGTCGACCCTCGTGGCCGTTCTCGGCATCGCGGGGACGGTCGCCGTGTTCATCGTGATGCTCGCGATGGCCCAGGGGTTCCAGGCGACGCTCGTCTCCGGCGGATCGCCCGAGAACGCCCTCGTGCTGCGCGGCGGCGCGAACAGCGAGATGATGAGCGCCCTCACCCTCGAGCAGACGCGCGTTCTCGCGGACGCTCCCGGCGTGGCGAGGTCCGCGTCCGGAGAGCCGCTCGTGAGCGCCGAGGTCGTCGTCATCGGCGCTTTTCCGCTCGTCGCCACGGGCTCCGACGCCAATGCGCAGATCCGGGGTCTTTCCCCGGCCGTCCTCGACGTGCGGTCGAACGTGCGCGTCGTCGAGGGGCGGTTCTTCGAGCCGGGCCTGACCGAGCTCGTCGTCGGGCGGAACGTCCCAGACACCTACGCCGGTTTCGCGCTCGGTTCCGTCGTCGAGTTCGGCGGCGGCCGCTGGACCGTCGTCGGCGTCTTCGACGCCGGCGGAAGCTCGTACGATTCGGAGGTGTGGTGCGACGCGAGCGTGCTCAACCAGGTTTTCAAACGGCCCGAAAACATCTTCCAGTCGGCGACCGCGCGGCTCGTTTCCCCGCAAAGCTTCCAGGCCTTCAAGGACGCCGTGACAGCCGATCCGCGGCTCACCGTGGACGTTTTCCGCGAGACGGCGTTCTACGCCGAGCAATCGAGAACGGTCTCGACCATCATCAGGGTGCTCGGTTTCATCGTCGCGATCGTCATGGGGGTGGGAGCGGTCTTCGCCGCGCTCAACACGATGTACTCGGCGATCGCGTCGCGTTCCGCGGAGATCGCGACGCTCAAGGCGCTTGGTTTCAGTCCCGCGAGCGTCGTCATTTCGTTCGTCGCCGAATCGATCGTCATCGCGCTCGCCGGCGGCGCCGTGGGAGTTCTCGCCGCGCTCCCCTTCAACGGCTTCACGACGGGAACGATCAACTGGTCGAGCTTCTCCTACCTCGCCTTCTCTTTCCGCGTGACCCCGGAGATCGTCGCGAGCGGGCTTGTCTTCTCGCTCCTCATGGGGATCGTCGGGGGACTTCCTCCCGCCCTGCGCGCCGCGCGGCTCCCGATCATCGTCGCTCTCCGGGAGCTCTGAGACCGGCACGGGAACAGGAGAAAAAGGAATGACCGCGTTCATTGCGTCTCTCATGTTCGTCGTTCTGGCGGAGATGGGGGACAAGACGCAGCTCCTCGCGATGGCCTTCGCCACGCGATATCGCCCCCACAAGGTTCTCATCGCGGTTTTCCTGGCGACGCTCGCGAACCACTCTCTCGCGGTCGTGGCGGGCCATTTTCTGAGCGTCGTCATTCCGATGGATATCATTTCCTTCGTCGCCGCGGTTTCGTTCGTCGTGTTCGGCCTCTGGACCATCCGCGGGGACGCGCTGGAAGGCGAAGATAAGAAGGAGAGCCGCTTCGGCCCCGTCGCGACGGTCGGCATCGCGTTCTTTCTCGCCGAGATGGGAGACAAGACCCAGCTCGCCACGATCAGCCTCGCGGTCGAGTATCGGGATATGCTCAGCGTGCTGATGGGCACCACCCTCGGCATGGTGATCGCGGATTCGGTCGGCATCGTCGTCGGCATCGTATTGTGCAAGCGCATTCCGGAGAGAATCATCAAGTGGATTTCCGCGGGCGTATTCGTCCTGTTCGGTTTCGCCGGCATCCATCGAATCCTCTCGGGGCGCATCGGCGAGATCTACACTCTTCTCGTTCTCTGCGTCATGGGTCTCGGCGTCGTCTGGGCCGCCGTTGTTCTCTCGCGGCGGAGCGAGGGATCGATCATCGGCCGGACATGCAAATAGCCGACTTCGACTCCAGCGATCGCACTGGCCAGAGGCGCGTCGGCTATTTTTTTGCCCCTTTATATTGGGCAACGCTACAAGCACTTTGAATATAGTTGAAATTAATTCTAAAGCAAGAACAATTATAATTTATTTGACATGGGCGGCGACTGAAGAAATACGGTATCCCTTGCCGTTGAGGCGCGGGATGCTTCCGGAGCGCCCGGGAAGCTCGCCTGCGCGCGCGATCTTCCCGGGCGCCGCCGTTTCCTTGCGGATTACCTGTCCAGAGGAAACGCCTCGTGTTTCGGCCAGGGGCGCGGCTCGTCCTTGATATTTTTCTTGAGCACCTCGAGCGCCTTCATGAGCTGCGCGTCGCGGCCCGTTCCGAAATCGGCCGGGTCGAGATCGATGGCTATGTCGGGCGCCACTCCCTCGTTCTCGACGACCCATTTTCCCTGCGGATTGTAGACGCGGTAATCGGGGGCCGACAGCCCGCCGCCGTCCACCATGCCGATCCACATCGAGACGCCGACGAGCCCTCCCCAGCTGCGCGTGCCGACGACCGGCCCCATTCCCTTCGCGCGGAAGAGATAGGGCAGCATGTCGCCGCCCGAACCTGCCTGGCGGTTCGTCAGGCAGACGAGATGCGAGTTCGTGCCGAACCACGGCGAGATGTAGTCGTGCGAGTTGCGCCGCGTCCAGTAGAACAGCGGACGCTTGGCCAGACGCTGCAGGAAGATGTCGGGATCGAGCCCGCCGCCGTTGAAGCGGCCGTCGACGACGATCCCCTGTTTCGTCGTCTGGGAGTAGAAGTAGCGGGGGAAGAGCGCGGTCGAGCCGGTGTAGGTGTCGGGGAGATGGAGGTAGCCGATCTCTCCCCCCGATTCCTTCTCGACCAGGCGTCTGTTCCCTTCGACCCAATCCATGTAGCGAAGAGTGTACTCGTTTCCGACCGGCTTCACCGTCACCGTGCGCGCGTCCTGGGTCGTCGGCTTGTCGTTGACCGTGAGCTCGACCGCCTTGCCCGCGAGGTCGATGAAGTAGGAATAGACGCTGCGGCTCGCCGAAACGTCCCGCCCGTTCACCTTCAGCAGATAGTCCCTTTCGCCGACGCGGATGCCGGCGCCGACGAGCGGCGGGCGCTCCTCGTCGTTCCAGTCGATGTCGCCGTAGATCTTCTTGAACCGGTACAGATCGTTCGCGCGATCGATCTCGTAATCGGCGCCGAGGAGGCCCGTGCCGACGCGCTCGGCCGTGCGCCGGATGTCGCCGCCGAAAACGTAGGTGTGCGACGTGTTGAGCTCGCCGATCAGTTCGCCGATGACGTACTGCACGTCCTGCCGGCAGGTGACGCGTTCGAGCATCTTCCCGTATTTTGCCTTCATCGCGGCCCAATCGAGGCCGTGCATCGAAGGCTCGTAGTACCAGTCGCGCTCCATGCGCCACGATTCGTTGAAGATCTGTCGCCACTCGTCGAGGGGAACGAGATTCATCTTCACGTCGGCGAGGTCTATCGCTTCGCCGCTCGACTCCTTGGCCGTGGCGTCTATCATTCCCGTTTCCGCGAAGCCGCGGTACACGATCGTCGAGCCGTCGCCGGAGAGCTCGTACTCGTTGACGGCCGGGATGACCTTGCTCTCCTTCTTGTCGGCGAACGAGAACGAATACAGGTCGAACGGACGGGCGTCGCGGAACTCGAAGCGGTTGAAATCCCCCTCGTCCTTGTTGAGATAGAAGAGGCCCTGCTCGTTCGCGGCGAGGAAGCGGTAGTTGCCGCGCGGCAGCGGGAACGTTTCGACGCGCCGCTCGATCCCGTCGAAGTCGATCGCGACGAGTTTCTCCTTCGGTTTGTCCTTGTCCTTGTCTTTGTCCCCTTTGGCCGCCGTCGTGGCGTCTTCTTTCGCGCCGCTCGCGGGCTCTTCCTTCGCCGGAAGGACCGGGAAGAGCGGAGCGCCGTCTTTCCGGAGGGTGACGCTGTATATCCCGGCGAGCTTCTTGTAGACCATCTCCCACTCGAAATCGCAGAAGACGGGGTCGAAGCGCCTGTTGGAAACGAAGAACAGCCGCGCGCCGTCCTTCGAGAACGCCGGATGGAAATCGTTGAATTCGCCGTCGCTGATGCATCGGCTTTGCTTCGTCTCGAGAGAGTAGATATAGATCTTGTTGACGAGCGACTCGTCCATCTTCGAATACGCGATCCAGCGGCTGTCGGTGGACCAGCAGTAATCGTAGATGTCCTTCAGGTCGAGCGAGATGTCGACGTTCTCGTACTCGGCCTTGTCGACCTTCACGATCTTTTTCGTGGCGACGTCGAGGTAGTACAGAGTCAGCGTCTGATCGGTGAACCCGATCTTCTTTCCGTCGGGCGACCAGCGGAGCCCGTGGCGATAGCCATCCCTGAAATCGGTGAGCTTCTTCGGCGCTGTGGCGCCGGCGGCGTCGATCGTGTAGAGGTTGTATTCGCCGTCGGCGTCGGATACGAAGGCGATCGTCTCGCCGTTGGGAGACCACGCGGCATCCTTATCGCGCGCGCCCGACGTCCCCGTCAGGTTGCGCGTGATGCCCTCTTTCCGCGGCACGGTGAACAGCTCCCCGCGCGCGACGAGAAGCGCGATTGTGCCGTCGGGCGAGGAGTGCGCTTCGGTGACGAATCCGTCCACGCTCTTGAGGTAGGGCCGGAGCTCCGGCGTGTCGGCGCGGACCTCGACCGGAATGCGCGTGCTTTCACCGGAGGACGCGTCAAACAGATAAAGATCGCCTCCCAGCTCGTAGACGACGCGCGCTCCGCCCATACTCGGACGCCGTACGTCGTATTCCTGCATGGTGTGCTTTGTGGCCTGCACGAGCTTTTCGGTTTTCGTGTCGTATGCCCATACGTTCAGAACGCGGTCGCGATCGGACGTGAAATAAACCGTGTCTCCGATCCACATCGGATTGCTGTCGATCGCGTTCGAATCGGAAATGTTGATCTCTTTCTTCGTCGCGAAATCGTAGATGTAGATATCCGGCGCGAGCCCGCCCCGGTACCGTTTCCACGTCCGTCCGTCGACCGAGACCTTGGCGAAGGCGATCTTTTTTCCGTCGCTCGAGAAGGCGGCCTGGGCCACCTCGGGCAGCGGCACCTCTTCGAGCCCCGTTCCGTCGGGATCGATCAGGAACAGGCGCGTGAATCCCCCGAAGCTGTTCCGGCCCGAGGTGAACATGATCTTGTTTGTGACGGGATCCCAGCCGATCACGGCGTCGAACCCGGGGTGAAAGGTCACCCGGCGGATGTTCCCGCCGTACGTGTCCATGACGTACACGTCGGCGTTGCCGTCGTATTCTCCCGTGAAAGCGATCAGGGAGCCGTCGTTCGAGAACTTGGGAGATGTTTCATCTCCGTCGTGCGTCGTCAAGCGCGCGGCGACGCCGCCCTGAACCGGGGCGATCCAGATGTCCCCCCCGGCGACGAACACGACCTTGTCTCCGTGAACGTCGGGGAAGCGCATGAGGAAGTTGTGCTTCGCGTCCTGTCCGAGGCCCGCGGCCGCGGCGGTCAGCGCGAATACCGACGCGAGGCCGATCGCGCGGAGCGTTCCGCGGAGCCTGGAAATTCCCGGGGCGAAAGAGGACGGCATACGGACTCCTTTCGGGTTTGGCTGAAGCGATGGGTGGGCGAATCGGAATCGACGGGGGGAGACTATACAAGATCCGGACTCGTGTCAAGATGGCGAAGGAGGCCGGGCGATCGCGGGCGGCGTATCTCGGGCCGCTCGGCCCGGTTTCCTCCGGACGGCGCCGGCGGATTCGCCTACCCCACGAAGACGTCTTCCTTGGGATACCGGAACAGCACCTTCGGCGGCGCGGTCAGGAACGCGAACGCGATGCTCAGGACGCCGACCCTGCCGATGAACATCGTAACGATCAGCGCGGCCTTGCCGATCGAGCTCAGGCCGGCGGTGATGCCCATGGAAAGGCCGGTATTCCCGAGAGCAGAGACTATCTCGAAGAGATTCTGAAGGTACGACGATTTCTCCGTGATGGACAGGATCACGGTGTCCGCGAGCGCCACGAGCATGAAGCAGAAAGCCACGACGGCCGCGTCATAGATGCACCGCTCGGACATCTCGGTCCCCAGCGCGTTGGTTTGTTTCTTCCGCAAACGCGCCCGGACCAGAATGAAGAGGAGAGCGAACGTGGTTGTCTTGATGCCGCCGCCGGTGCTCCCGGGGGACGCCCCGACGAACATGAGAAGCATGATGATGGTCAGGCTCGCCGCTCCCATCGCGCCGATGTCGATCGTGTTGAATCCGTCCGTCGTCGAGGCCGAGACCGCTTGAAAAACGGAGGTCAGCGTCCTGTCATAGGAGCTCATCGTCGAGGGCCAATGCTCGGTGAAGAGAATGACGACGGTGCCGACCGATATCACGATCGCCGTGACGGCGAGGACGAGCCGCGAATGCACCGTCAATCTGAACCTGCGTCGGCCGTTGAACCTGCCGGCGATGAGAGCGGTGAGATCTCTCAGCACGAAAAAGCCTATGCCTCCGGCAAGGGAAAGAACGACGATCGTGGCGTTCAGAAGCGTGCTGTCTCGATATCTCATGAGGCTGTCGGGGAAGAGCCCGAAGCCGGCCGTGCAGAAGGTGGAGACCGAATGAAAAATGCCGAGATACACGGAACGCGCGGCAGGATACTCTCTCATCCAGATTGCGGCGAGGATGGCGGCCCCGACGAGCTCGAAGACGAAGGAATAGGCGAGCACCGAGAGGAAGAAGCCTTTGAGAACGTGCAGATTCGGTCCTGCCAGGGATTCCTTCGCGACGAGGCTCGTTCTCAGCGAACCTTTGATTCCCAGGACGTACATCGTGAGAATGATGAAGCTCATGTAGCCGATCCCGCCCAATTGAAAGATCACAAGGAGAACGATCTGCCCGAAGAGTGAATAATAGGTGCCGATATCGACGGGGGACAATCCGGACGTGCTGATGCCCGAAGTCGCCACGAAGAGCGCGTCGAGAAACGGCTGCGGCGCGCCCCGCGCCGTAGATATGGGCAGCGACAGGAGAAGAGCCCCCGTCACCGTGACGAAAACGTAGCCGAGGATCAGCAGCTGGTACGGGGTGAGGCGGTTCCATATGTAGTTTTGTCGTTTCATATCGTATCAATCATCTCTCCCGGGCGGCGCCGGGGCAAATCAAGAAAGGGTCAAAAAGGGCGGAGGGGGGAGGGGCTTCGGGAAGGGTCGGGACGGCGGCGGTCAATCGCCGGTCGGTTCAGTCGCCGGCGCGGAGGCGGTATCCGATGCCGGGCTCGGTCAGGACGTAGACCGGCCGGTCGGGATCGGGCTCGAACTTCCCGCGCAGGTTGCTGATCGTCACCCGCAGAAGGTGGAGGACGCCTTCCATGTCGTCGGGCTTGTTCCAGATCTCCTCGAGGATCTGCCGGTGCGTGACGACCTTGCCTGCGTTGCGAACGAGGAGCTTGAGCACGTCGTATTCCGTCGGGGTGAGCTTGATTCGCTTCCCCTTGATCGCAACCTCGTGCCGGGCGACGTCGATCGAGATCGCGCCGGCCCGGAAGATCTCCTCCTGGTCCGCGGGGAGGAGGCGCCGCATCACCGCTTTGAGCCTCGCGTGGAGCTCGGTGATGCCGAAGGGCTTCGTTAGATAATCGTCGGCTCCGGCATCGAGCGCTTCGACCTTGTCGGTTATATCGTCCCGCACGGAGAGAATGATGACGGGCGTCTTCGCCCGTTTGCGTATCTCCCGGAGCACCTCGATGCCGTCGATGTCGGGAAGCCCGAGGTCGAGAACGATCACGTCCGGATGGGACGATACCGATTTCTCGAGGGCCTCCGCTCCGGTCGCCGCCTCGAAAACGACGTAGCCGCGGGGGGCGAGCGCGACCCGCAGGGTCTTTCGAATCGCTTTTTCGTCGTCGACGACGAGAATGCGCACGCTCTGGTCGGCCGTCATGGCAGATCCTTCCCGTCCCGCAGAGGGAGTGTCACGATGAACGTCGCGCCGGAGTCCGCGTTGTTCCGCGCGGCTATCCGGCCGCCGTGCGCTTCTATTATTCCCTTGGAAATCGAAAGCCCGAGCCCGGTCCCCGCGACGCGCTTGGCCTTCTCGGTCCGGTGGAATCTCTCGAAAATGCTCGCGAGATCCCCCACCGGTATGCCGGTTCCCCGGTCCCGGATCTCGATCACCGCCGCGGTTTCGCGCACGCGCGCGCCGATGTCGATCGGCGAATCGTGCGGCGAATATTTCACGGCGTTGTCGAGCAGGTTGTAGAACGCCTTCATCATGAAGGAATAATCCATGGGGATTTCGGGGAAATCCCTCGGAATCGAGACGCGCACGGCCCGGTCCCCGATCCGTTCCCTGAGCTGTTCCAGGGAGGCGCCGAGAACGTCTCGCAGATCGCATGGCCGTTTCGAGACTCGCAGCGTTCCCGCCTCCATTCTCGTCAGGTCGAGGAGATTGCCCACGATCCGGTTGAGACGGTCCGCCTCCTCCGAAGCGTTCTCGATGAGCTCCTTCCTCGTCGCGTCGTCGAGTCCCGGATCGTTCTCCTGAAGTGTGCTCAACGTGCCGGTTATCGAGACGAGGGGAGTTCTCAAGTCGTGCGAGATCGAGCTCAGGAGCGCCGACTGAAGCTTTTCGGTCTGTCGCATGAGCTCCATGTGGCGGGACTGCTCGGCGAGATTCGCTCGCTGGATGGCGACGGCCGCCTGGCTCACGAGCGCGTTCAGCAGCCCTTCCTCGTCCTGAGTGAGCCTCTCCGCGCCCTGGCGAAGGCAGATGCCGAGGACGCCGATAACGCCCGCGGGGGTTTTGAACGGAAGATAGCGGGTCTTTCTTTTCGCCGCCTCATCCGGGCTCCCGCCGGCCATCGTGCCGTTTTCGTAGGCCCAGCGCGCGATTCCCTTCTCTCCCTCGCTCGCGGGAAACCCGGGATCGTGGCTCGCGAGCTCGAGGGCGCCGCCGGCGGGCAGATATATCGCCACGCCGCAATTGACGATCT
>JBFYZM010000071.1:0-3709 GCA_041309505.1 Candidatus Krumholzibacteriota bacterium | reverse complement strand
CCTGCGCGTTTCCGTGCGCGACACCGGGATCGGAATCCCGCCGGATAAACTGCCGATCATCTTCGCTCCCTTCCAGCAGGCGGACGGTTCGAATACGAGAAAGCACGGCGGCACGGGGCTCGGGCTCACGATCTGCAGGCAGATTGCGACCCTCCTCGGCGGCGAAATTCTCGTGGAGAGCGAACCGGGAAAGGGCAGCACGTTTCATTTCACTTCGCGTGTCCGGAGATCCGCGAAGTCGGAGGTATCATGAACATCGTTCAATTGGCCGGCGATCTCGATCTCGACGAAGAGGAGTACCGCTCGATTCTCGAGCTGTTCGTCGAAACGTCCCGATCGGATCTCGCCGCGATCAGGGACGCGGTCGCTCGCGGAGACGCGACGGCCGCCGGCCGGGCAGCCCATTCGCTCAAGGGGGCGGCGGCGAACCTCGGGCTTTCCGATATGAGCAGCGTCGCGCACGAGATCGAGGAAAAAGGCCGCGAAAGCAGGCTCCATGAGACTCGAGAGACGGTGCTCTCGCTCGAAGCGCATCTTGCCGCGGTCGTGCGGCTTCTCGACGAAAAGCAGGCGACCGGTGGGGCGCATGCCCCGGAAGAGATACTGAAAAAATGAACAGCGGCTATCCCGTACTCATCGTGGAAGATCACCCCGCGCTACGGCGCCAGCTCGAGCTCACGCTCGAAAAGGCGGGCTTCACGGTCACTTCGGCCGAGAACGGCCACATAGCGCTCGAGCTGTTCAAGCAGCGTTTCTTCCCCATCGTCCTGACCGACTGGATGATGCCCGAAATGGACGGCATCCAGCTCTGCTCGTCGATTCGCGCTCTTCCCGCCGTCGGCTACGTGTACGTCGTGCTCCTGACCGCGAAAAGCGCCAAGGACGACATCGTCGCCGGCCTTCGCGCCGGCGCGGACGATTTTCTCACCAAACCTTTTCACCCCGCCGAGCTGATCGCGCGGCTCAACACGGCGAAACGAATCCTCGATCTCGAGCATTCCCTGAAACGCGCCAACGAGGAGATCAAGGCCCTTTCGATACTGGACCCGCTCACCGGCACCTTCAACCGCAACTATCTGAGCGATCATCTCCTGAAGGAAATCAAGAGAGCCCAGAAGTACCTGCGATCCCTGTCGATCGTTCTTTGCGACATCGATCGCTTCAAGAGCATCAACGACACCTACGGCCATCTCGCGGGAGACCGGGCGCTCAACACGTTCGTCGAATGCATCTCTTCATCCATCCGGCTGGACGTGGACTGGATCGCCCGATTCGGGGGGGACGAATTCGTTATCGTCCTCCCGGAAACGACCGTCGAAGGAGGCGGCGCGGCCGCGGAACGGTTCGCGCGCATCATTCGGCAGAAATTCATCGAAATCGAAGGAGAGAAGATCCATTTGTCCGCCACGTTCGGCGTCACCGGTTTCGACCGGGCGTCGATCGACGAATCGATCGACGCCAACGCCCTCATCGGCATCGCCGACAGATGTCTCTACGAAGCCAAGAACCGCGAAAAGGGCTCGGTCCGGATCGAGCCGTGGCGCCGCATTCCGTCCCCCATTTCAATTTGATCGAAAGCATCCTGCCCGTTATCCTCTCGGACGCGACCGTTCGCGCCTCCACGAGCCGCGGCGATCGCGCCGGCTATTTCCCTTCGAATAGTTTCAGGTATTCGCCATAGCCTTCTTTTTCAAGGTCTTCCTTCGGTATGAACCGCAGAGCCGCCGAGTTGACGCAGTAGCGGAGTCCCGTCGGCCGGGGACCGTCGGGAAAGACATGGCCGAGGTGCGAATCGCCGCTCTTGCTCCGAACCTCGGTGCGCTTCGAAAGCAGGCTCCGGTCTTCCTTTTCCACGAGAGCGCCCGGATCGAGCGGCTTCGTGAAGCTCGGCCACCCCGTGCCCGAATCGAACTTGTCGAGGGAGCTGAAAAGCGGCTCGCCCGACACAACGTCGACATAGATCCCCTCGCGATGATTATCCCAGTAAGGATTCGCGAACGGAGGCTCGGTGCCGCATTGCTGCGTCACCTCGTATTGCATCGGAGAGAGTTTCTTTTTCAGCGTTTCAGCGCCGTCTCCCCAGATGGCCTTGAGAAAAGCGTCGCGGCCGGAGCCCGACCGGTATCTTCCATACTGCGCGGAGCACGTCTTGTAGTAATCCTGGTGATAATCCTCCGCGGCGTAGAATGTCGTGAACGCCCTGATCTCGGTCACGATCGGCCCGTCGAAGACGCCGGATGCGCCGAGCGCCGCTTTCGACCGCTCGGCGAGACGCCTCTGATCTGCGTCATGATAGAAGATTGCGCTCCGGTACTGCGGCCCCCGGTCGGCGAACTGCCCTCCCGCGTCGGTCGGATCCACGTGCGTCCAGAAGATCTCGAGCAGCTTCTCGTATCTGACTCTCGACGGATCGTAGTACACCTGCACGGCCTCGAAGTGCCCTGTCTTCCCGCCGCATACATCCGCGTAGGTCGGACTCTCGACCTGCCCGCCCGTGTACCCCGAGACCACCTTCGCGACACCCTCCACCTTCTCGAAATCGGCTTCGGAGCACCAGAAGCATCCGCCGGCGAACGTCGCGACGCTTGTTCCTTTGTCCTTCTCCATTTTACCGGTTCCCTTCTCCTGCTCCATGCCGGCGGCCCCACGCAGCCCGATGACGGCCAGGAGGACCATGAGCGACAGCAGACTTCCTTTCATCGTTTCGTCTCCTCCGACGGCGCGTTTGCGGCGACGCCGCCTTGACATTAATTTATAATAGTTATATATTGGCCAGTGCGCAACGGCATCCGCATGCTGAGCATATCCGACTGCGCAGCCCGTTCTCCGTCGGCACGCACTGACGGCGTCAAATAGCACGAGCGATGGCAAAATGAAACTCATCCGCCGGGTGCGCGCGGGAGCGGCCGATGCGCCCGCTGTCCATTCGGGCAGGACAACCGGCCACCGGAGGGAAGCGCGCTCCCCAAGGGGAAACGACGATTCCCGGCGGTCGCCGGCGCCCGACGAAGTTTCGACGCATGGAATAGCATTTGCAGCTTGTTCGACAGAACAATCTGACCCATATCTAAAGTTCCGCAATCAGAGACACCGTTATCGTTATATGCCTTTTCATTCCTGGGGAGACAGGCCATGAGAGCAATCATCAGCGGAATCCTTGCAGCAAGCGTGCTGGGCTTCGCCGCCGCGGGCGTCGCGACGGCGAGAACGCTCGCCGCTCCGATCGTCATCGACCACACGTGCACGAGCCTCGAGGCGATACCGCCGGACGCGATCCAGACCGCGCAGAATGTATGCAAGTGGCACTACGCGAGGCTGTCGCACGGACGGCAGATCATGGAAGGGTTCGGCATTATCGAAGCCGCCGATCCGTTCTACGCGGCCATATGGCCGTCGGCGGGAGGCTCGCTTCCGGTGGAGCCGGACATGCTGTGCATCTATACCGACCCGGTCGGGCCCGAGAGCTACTGGCTCGGCTCGGGGATCGATATCACCCGGAGCATCCTCGACGGGACGCCCGCGCTGAACATCTCCGCCTTTTCCTGGTGCACGCAGCTCAACACGGCCTCGGAGAGCTACGTTCAGGAATACCTGACGGCGATACAGACGCTCGAGAGCGAGTTCCCGGACGTCACGTTCGTATACTTCACCGGCACGGCCCAGTATGACGGCGCGTACGGGTACAACAGGGCTCTGCGCAACGAGCAGA
>JBFYZM010000070.1:0-2626 GCA_041309505.1 Candidatus Krumholzibacteriota bacterium | reverse complement strand
TCCCGAAACCCCCTTCAGGCCTGACGTTTGGAGGGGGTTTTTCACGAGCATCGATGGCGGTTCGCATCGACAGAGTTGACGGGGCACCCGGATTCTTCCGGCCGGGGGACGAGATCATCGCGATAGGCTCCAGGCCGGTCGAGGACCAGCTCGACGCCCTGTTCTTCACGGCGGGGGAAGGGAAGGCGCGCTTTCGCGTTCTTCGAGGCGGCCGCGTGAGATCGCGCACGCTGACCTTCGCGGCGTTCGCCCGTGAACGAATCGTCTTCGACGCGATGAGCTTCATCCCGTGCCGCAGCAAATGCGTTTTCTGTTTCATGGATCAGATGCCTGAAGGGTTAAGGCCCTCCCTGTATGAAAAGGACGACGATTATCGCCTGAGCTTCCTTTTCGGGAATTTCATAACGCTCAACGACGTCCGGGAGAGAGATCTTGCGCGGATCGTCGCGCTTCGCCTTTCCCCGCTCTACGTTTCCGTTCATGCCGTTCGAAAGAGCGTTCGCGAACGCCTGTTCGGCCGTCCGGTGCGCCGGAATATCCTGGAGGATCTTCGCCTGCTCGCGCGCGCCGGGATCGTCATGCATGCGCAGATCGTCCTCGTCCCCGGGATCAACGACGGAGCGGCGCTTCGGGAGACGGTGCGCGAGCTCGCCGCGCTGTACCCGGCCTGCGCGTCAATCGCCGTCGTACCCGTCGGCGTCACGAGGCACCGAGAGGGTCTGGCCCGGTTGCGGCGCGTCACCCTCGCCGAATCCCGGGCGCTCCTCGATTGGGCCGGGAGAGAGCGCGATCGTTTGAAAAGGCTCACGGGAGGGGATTGCGTCTTGCATCTCGCCGACGAGTTCTACCTCATGGCCAACCGGGTTCTTCCCCCTGCGGCCGATTACGGAGATTTCCCGCAGCTTTCGAACGGGGTGGGCACCGGCCGGTCGTTTCTCATCCAGCTCGAGCGCGACATCGAGCGAGCGAAACGCCGCGCGAATCGTCCGCGAGGCGTCGCGATTGCGACCGGCGTCCTCGGCGCGAGGTTCCTGCGGCGCTACGCGGAGCCGCTCATTGCCGAACGGCTGCCGTCGTTTTCGCTCCGTGTCGTCGTCGTTCCCAACCGCCATTTCGGACCGATGGTGACCGTGTCGGGACTCCTCTCGGGCGCGGATATCATACGCGCGGCGCGGCGGCATCGGGCCGCGCGTTGTCTCGTGATTCCTCCCAACGCGGTGAATCACGCGGGGCGCCTCATCGACGATATGAATACCCGCGATATCGAACGGGAGCTCGGCGTTCCCGTCGTGGTCGCCCGATCGACATTTCTCGAGAACCGTGTGGCGAGGGCATGCCGGAGAGGACAAGCGCAATGAAGAAGATGCCGATCGTCGTCATCGTCGGAAAACCGAATGCGGGGAAATCGACGCTCTTCAATCGGATCGTCAGGCGCCGCAAGGCGATCATGCATGCCACGCGAGGCGTCACCCGGGATTCGGTGGAAGAGAAGGTCACCTGGAACGGCGTCACGTTCGTTCTCGTCGACACGGGCGGGTTCAGCGCCGGGACGAAAGATCATATCACCAGGGAGATCCGCTCGCGCGTCGCGCACGCGGCCCGGGATGCCGCCGTCATCATCTTCGTCGTCGACATCGATACGGGGGTAACGGAGGAGGACGAATCGCTGCTCCGCGATCTGCGGCGCGAACGGGAACGGATGATCCTCGTCGTCAACAAGATCGAAAACGACGCCGATCGATGGAGCGTGCATGAATTTCACAAGCTCGGTTTCAAGGATATGCACGTTCTCAGCGCCATTCACGGAACGGGCATCGGCGAGGTGCTCGACGACGTCACGTCTCGCCTTCCCCAGAAGGCCGAAGCCGCGGGGCCCGAGCCGATCGCGATCGCGATCGTCGGAAAGCCGAACGTCGGCAAGAGCTCGCTCGTGAACGCCCTCGTCGGCGAGGATCGCAACATCGTCTCGGAATTGCCGGGGACGACGAGGGATTCGATCAATATCGTCGTGCGAAGGGAAGGGCGGGAATTCATCCTCATCGACACGGCGGGGGTGAAACGCCGCGCCCGAACCGAGAGGGGACTCGCGGCCATCACGAGCCAGAAGAGCCTGTCGAGCGCTCGGAACGCCGATGTCGTCGCCGTGATGATCGACGCGTCCGTGCCGATCTCGAGGCAGGACGTCCGCGTCGCGTCCGAAGGACACCGGGCGCGGAAAGGGATGATGATCCTTCTCAATAAGTGGGATCTCATCGAGAAGGATTCGGGCACGTCCGAGCGCTATGTGGCGGATGTTCGGGAATCGATGTCGTTCCTTTCCTATGCCCCCGCGGTCACGATCTCGGCTCTCACCGGGCTCCGCGTGGAGAGGATATTCCCGCTCGCCGTGGCCATCGAAAAGGCCCGCAGCCTCGCGATAAAGACCTCCGAGCTCAACAAAGTGCTCGAGAAGATCATCGAAAAGAACCCTCCGAGCCACTATGCGGGAGGGTCCGGCAAGGTGTATTATGCGACACAACCGGGAGTCAAACCGCCGCACTTCACGCTTTTTGTGAACAAAGCCTCCTATTTTCCTCGTTCCTATGTACGTTATCTCAATAATCAGCTCAGAAAAGTGTTTACCTTC
>JBFYZM010000069.1:0-4014 GCA_041309505.1 Candidatus Krumholzibacteriota bacterium | reverse complement strand
TACTTCCACTGGGACGCGAGCGTCATGCCGTCCCACGACTCGGCGTTGAGCGTCGTTCCGGCCAGAATCGCGCCTCCGCCGGTAGTCCAGGCTTCCGAGTATCGACCGACATAGACCGGTCCGCCGAGATCTGTCGACTGGTACGCACCCGATAGGGGAGATCCGGCGAAGGATGCCTCTGCCAGGAGCAGAATGAGAAGCGCAACCGAAGCAATGGCAGAACGTTTCATAAATAACGTCCCTCCTGGTTGAAGAAAAAACTGGCCGAATCGAGGGATCCGGCAACTGATGCATTCGAATCGGATTATATCATAAGTGGAAATTATGGTCAATTAGAAATTGTTTCAACTAACTCTAAAATGCAAAAAATCGGATTCATCCGATTTCCCGGATGGATTCGGCGCATTCAATCGATAATAATACTTGCCAAGTCGCCTGCGATGGCTCTATAAAGGCCTTCAAAGGGGGTGATTCGCATGAAGAAACTTGGTCCTTTTGATTGGATTGCCCTGTTACTCCTTATTGTGGGTGGTCTCAACTGGGGGCTCGTCGGGGCCTTCAAGTTTGATCTCGTGGTCGCCGCTTTCGGCGTAGGGTCGTTGGCGACGAAGATTGTGTATATTGTCGTCGGCCTGTCGGCCTTCTACGTCCTATTCATGCTCGGCAAGATCCTAAAGAAGTAATCCTGCACGAGCGGGGGATGCATCACCCCCGCTTTTCATTTTTCATCATTGGTGATTCGACGCGGCATTTTCCCGAACAGCCGGCCGGAATTCCGGCTCATCCGCGGTGTTGAAGTGCGATGCCCCGCACGCTATATTCACGGGATATGGAACGTATACGTCGGCCCGGAAGGCAGCAATGATCATCGTCGACAACATATCGAAGAGCTACGGCGCCCAGGAGCTGTTCAAGAACGCCGGCTTCAGGCTCAACGCAGGCGAGCGGGTAGGCCTGGTCGGGAGGAACGGGCACGGGAAAACGACCCTGTTCAGGCTCATCGCGGGGGAGGAAGAGCCCGATTCGGGCGTTATCTCGATTCCGAAGAACTATTCCATCGGCTACGTCCTGCAGGAGCCGGACTTCATCGAGGACTCGGTGCTGAAGGAAGGCGTGAGAGGGCTCCCGGCGGCCGAGAAGGATCACCGGTGGAAGGTGGAGAAGATTCTCGCGGGGCTCGGTTTCACGGAGGACGATCTGGCCAAGCACCCGTCGCAGCTCTCCGGCGGATTCCAGGTGCGGCTGAATCTGGCGAAGGTCCTCGTGCGAGAGGTCAACCTGCTCCTCCTCGACGAGCCCAACAACTATCTCGATATCACGTCGATCCGTTGGCTCACGCAGTATCTGCGCGGCTGGCGCGGCGAGCTCATGCTGATAACGCACGACAGAAGCTTCATGGATAACGTGGCCACGCATGTCGTGGGGATCTACCGGAAAAGCCTGCGCAAGATCGAGGGGGATACGGGCAAGCTCTACGCCCGGTTCGCCCTGGAAGAGGAAATGTACGAGAAGACGAGGCTCAACGACGAGAAGAAGAGGAAGAGAGCCGAGGAGTTCATTCGGCGGTTCCGCGCCAAGGCGACGCTCGCGAGCCGGGTGCAATCGAGAGTCAAGGCGCTCGAGAAGCGGACGAAGCTCGAGAAGCTGGAGCAGGCCAAGGATCTCGATTTTTCGTTTCAGTCGAAGCCCTTCAACGGCAAACCGGTCATGCACGTCAAGGATCTGGCGTTCGGGTACGATCCGGCGAGCCCCCTCTTCTCGGATCTCTCGTTCTCGGTCGGACCGTACGACCGGGTCTGCGTCGTCGGGAAGAACGGCAAGGGGAAAACGACGCTTCTCAGAACGCTCGCGGGCCAGATCGAGCCTCAGGCCGGCGAGATACAGCGCAACTCGACGGTCGTCACCGCCTACTATGCCCAGGCCAACGCCGGCGCCCTCGTCGAGGAAAAGACCGTGGTGGAAGAGATTCAGAGCGCGAATCCCGATATCGATCAGCAGCGGGCGAGAAACATCGCCGGCATGATGATGTTCGAAGGGGACGACGCGTTGAAGAGGGTGAAGGTGCTGTCCGGCGGCGAAAAGAATCGCCTGATGCTCGGGAGAATCATCGCCACGCCGGTCAACCTGCTCCTCCTCGACGAGCCGACGAACCATCTCGACATGGAATCGTGCGACGCGCTGCTCGAGGCGATCGACGATTTCGAGGGCGCCGTCGTGATGGTGACTCACAACGAGATGCTGCTGCACGGGCTCGCGGAACGGCTGATCGTGTTCCAGGGGGGCGGGGCCAAGGCGTTCGAGGGAAGCTACCAGAGATTTCTGGATGACCGCGGGTGGGACGAGGAGAAGGCCGCGGCGGCGGACGATGGGGAAGAAAGCGCGGGCGGAAAGAGAGCGGGCCGCAAGGAGCTGAGAAAGATGCGCGCCGAAATCGCGCGCGAAAAGGGAACGGCGCTCAAGCCCCTCGAGAAGCGGATCGCCGAACTGGAAGGCGCAATCGTGAACGCCGAGACGGAGCTCGCGCGCTTCTACGAAGAGATGGAGACGGCTTCGGAGAGCTGCGACGGTGGCGCCATCGCGGATCTGTCGCAGAAGATCCATGCCCGCAGAAAAGAGATCGAGACCTGCTTCAAGCTGCTCGAAGCCGTGAATCTGAAATACGAGGCGCGGAAGGCGCCCTTCGATCTGCGCATGAAGGATCTGGAAGAGGACTAAGGTCACGTTTTGGCCCGTCGGGAAGCCTCGTTTGCCGGGTCGGCACGCAACTTGCCCTTTCATTTTCCGGTAACACATTCAAACCCAGGCAGGGAAATCGCCCGATGGAGCTCAACGAGTTTTTGAAGTCGATGGTCGATGCAGGCGGCAGCGACGCGCACCTGAAGGTCGGTATGCCCCCGGGCGTGCGCGTCCATGGTGTGCTGATGCCTCAGGGGGACGAACGGCTCCGGCCGCAGCAGACGGAGGAGATCGCCCGGACCCTCCTCGACGAAGATCAGTGGAAGATTTTCGAAGAGCGCGGCGACATGGATTGCTCGTACTCGGTCGCCGGCGTCGCCCGTTTCCGCGTGAACGTCATGCGCCAGCGCGGGTCGATCTCGATCGTGCTCCGCAACATCCCCGCGAAGATCCCCTCGTTCGACGACCTGGGGCTGCCGGATATCTGCAAGACGCTCGCGGCGAAACCGCGCGGTCTCGTCCTCGTGACCGGACCGACGGGGAGCGGAAAGTCGACGACGCTCGCGGCGATGATCGATCTGATCAACGCCACCATGCACGGCCATATTCTCACGATGGAAGACCCGATCGAGTTTCTGCACCATGACAACAAGTGCTACATCAATCAGCGGGAGATCGGCTCGGACACCCTGAATTTCGGCGAGGCCCTGCGGCGCGCCCTCCGGCAGGATCCCGACGTCATACTCATCGGGGAGCTGCGCGACCTCGAGACGATCAGTCTCGCGGTGACCGCAGCCGAAACAGGCCACCTCGTGTTCGGCACGCTGCACACGACGAGCGCCATGAAGACGATCGATCGCGTCGTGAACGTGTTCCCGCCGGAGCAGCAGACCCAGATCCGGATGCAGCTCGCCGGCACCCTGCAAGGTATCGTCGCGCAGACGCTCGTGCCGAAGATCGCCGGCGGCCGCATGGCGGCGCTCGAGATCCTCGTGGCGACCGACGGGGTTCGCGCCATGATCCGCGAGGGCAAGATGGCCCAGCTCGTCTCGACCATGCAGACCGGAAAGAAATTCGGGATGCAGGTGCTCGAGGATCATCTCAACGAGCTTGTCGCGTCCAAGCTCATCAGCTACGAGCAAGCGATCGAGAAAGCCAACTCGCCCGACACGATCCGCCGCCCCGAAGGCGCCCGGAAGCCCGTCGGCGTCGGCGCCTGAGACCCGGAACCGGCGCGCGGAGCAGGCGCGAATCCGGCGCACGGCCGCAAAATCCACTTCGATACATACAGAAACAGCTTGACGGGCGCGCCCTCGGTTCGTATTTTGATTGCATGAG
>JBFYZM010000068.1:0-6428 GCA_041309505.1 Candidatus Krumholzibacteriota bacterium | reverse complement strand
CCCGGCGGGGGCCCCATCGCCGCCACCCGCTACCCAGGGTTAATAAGCAGAACCGCCTGCGCGCTCAGCCCCAGAACAAAATCGGCTCTTTCGTGGTAGCGCCCGTTCGCGTATGATGGCGGCGGCCGGTCCCATCGCGCCAGTCGCGGCATTCAACCTGAAGGAGCGGCGCATGCATCCGCTGATCGCGATCTTCGTTTCCTCGTCTCTCATTCTTCCTACGCCGAACGCACCCGCGGGCGCGGATTCTCCGGAGGACATTATGAAGCTCCATCGTCATGCATTCGTTTTTGACGCGCACTGCGACACCGCGATGAGGCTCGTCGGCGACGGGCGCATCGATCTCGGAGACCGGCACGCGGACGGGCATATCGATCTTCCACGCGCCCGGGACGGCGGCCTCGACGCGCAGATCTTCGCCGTCTGGGTGTCTCCCCAGATGCCGGAGAGCCTCGCGACGGAGCGCGCGCACGCCATGATCGACGCCCTGTGGGAGCAGGCGCGCAAACATCCGGACGGGCTCGAGATCGCCCTCGAGGGGAGCGACGTCAGGCGCATCGTCAAGGAGGGAAAGCTCGCCGGGATCATAGGGATCGAAGGCGGGCATCTCATCGGCGAGGATCTCGACGCGCTCCGTGATTACTACGCGCGCGGTGCGCGGTGCATGACCCTCACGTGGATGAATACGAATAAATGGGCCGACTCGTCGGACGACACGACGATGTGGGGCGGGCTTTCCGATTTCGGGCGCTCGGTCGTGCGGGAGATGGACCGGCTCGGGATGATCGTCGATTGCTCCCACGTCTCGGAGAAGACCTTCTTCGACGTCCTCGAGACGACGAAGAGCCCCGTCCTCATCTCTCACTCGTGCATGCGCGCGCTCACCGATATCCCGCGGAACGTGAGCGACGACGTGCTGCGCGCCGTGCGAAAGAACGGCGGCGTCGTCTGCGTCAACTTCTTCGCCGGGTTTCTCGACAAGGGTTTCAATGAAAAGGTGACGTCGATCTGGGCCGAGTACCGGAAAAAGGCGAACGAACTCGCGCCGCAATACGGCGGCGACATGGAAAAAGCGTGGCACGCGCTCGAGCCGGAGTTCGAGAAGCGGATGAAGGAGATCGCGCCGGTGCCCCTCTCGCGTCTCGTCGATCATATCGACCACGCGGTCGAGGTCGCCGGGATCGACCACGTCGGATTCGGCTCCGATTTCGACGGGATCAACGTCACCCCCGTCGGTCTCGACGACGTATCGAAGCTCCCGCTCGTCACCGAGGAGCTCGTGAAGCGCGGTTACAGCGACGGCGACATCAAGAAGATTCTCGGCGGCAACCTTCTCCGGCTCGTGGAGAAGACGGTGCGCTGATCGTACGCGGGTCCTGCCGCTGATTCTTCCCCGCGCGTGCTCGCTCGCTCCGCGAGCTGCGCGCCGCGCGGGGACCCCCTCAGCGTCACCCGCTACAAGTGCAGGCGCGGACATTCCCGCGAACGAGCCCATTGGAGCCCTGCGACTGGGCTCGGAGCGAGAATGTCCGCGCCATCGCCACCACCCGCGCTAGAAGACCGTGACCGTCTCGTCGAAGCCCGCTATCGCGCCGCCCCGCAGCAGCCGCCCGAGCGCCCGCGCGACGCCGACGGGGCTCGCGTCCACCTGCAGGCTTCCGAAGAATCCCGGGAAAGCCCTGAAGTACACCGTGCGATAGTCCTTTTCGATTCCCGCCTTCTCGGCGGCGTAGGCGACGGCGTCGCTCAGGCCGCCGAGCTCGTCGACGAGCTTGATCTCGAGCGCCTGGGTTCCGAAGTAGACGCGGCCCCCGCCGATCTCGCGCACGCGCGCGGGATCGAGCTTTCTCCCCTCGGCGACCTTGTCGACGAAGTAACCGTACATGCCGTCGATGTAGCCCCCGAGCATATTCACCTCGTCATCGGTCATATGGCGGCTGCCCGAGAGGGCGTCGGCGTGCTCGCCTTCCTTGAACACCTCGTTCGTGACGCCGATCTTCTCGTACAGGCGCTGCAGCACCGGCTTGAACCAGACGACCCCGATGCTCCCCGTGATCGTGAACGGATCGGCGAACACGCGGTCGCCGTACATCGCGATCCAGTATCCGCCCGACCCGGCGACGTTCCCCATCGAGACGACGACCGGAATCTTGACCTCGCCCTGGATGCGGCGGATCTCCTCGAGGATCTCGTCGCTCGCGAGCGCGGATCCGCCTCCGCTGTCGACGCGCAGCACGATCGCGCGGACACCGGGGCGTCGCGAGGCCGCCTCGAGCTGCTTCACGACCGTTTCGGAGCCCATCGTGCGGGCGCCCTGCGTGATGCCCCTCTCGCTTTTGCCCGACATGATGCTGCCGTACGCTCCCACGATCGCGACCACGGGCGGAGCCGACCAGCGCTCCGTCCAGTATTCGCGTTTCCCGATCGATTCGGTCTCGAGCTTCTCCGGCTTTTTGGCTCCCGCAAGGGCGCCCAGCTCGGCCTTCGCGTCCTTTTCCCAGCCGAGCGCGTCGATGAGCCGCTCCTTCACGAGATCGTCGGGGGCGAAGACGCGTCCGTCGGCGAGCTCCCTCATCCGCTCGACCGGTATGCCGCGCCCCGCCGCGATGCCGTCGACGATGAGGCGATAGCTCTCCTCGACGTGGGAGCGGATCTCCTCGGCCTGGGCGGCGGTCGTCGTATCGGTGTAGATCGTATGGAACGACGATTTATAGTCGCCCGCCGTGTAATGGTCGAAGTCGACGCCGAGCTTCTCGAAGAGGCGTTTCATGCGGTTGAGCTCGAAAGAGACGCCGATTACTCCGATCGTCCCGACTCGCGGCGCGACGATCCTGTCCGCGGCTGAGGCGAGGTACAGCTCCGACGAAGAGCCCCCCTCGCTCATGTACGCGACCACCGGTTTACCCGCCTCTTTCACCCGAAGCACCGCCTGCCGGATCTCGTGGATATTCGCGCTCACCGGCCCGATGAAGCCCCCGCCCAGCGGCTTGACCTTGAGGAGGAGCCCCTTTACGTCGCTGTCGTCACGGATGCTCTCGAGCTCGCGAAGCAGAGAATGGAGATTCTTCGAGCCGCCCATGAGGGAGAAGCCGCCTCCCTCGTCGAGATAGGTGCCGCCGACCGTGACCTCCGCGTAACGCGGCGTGTGCGTGGCCGCGCTCTTCACGAATGCATCGGTCTGCTCGAAGGTGAGGCTGTATCGCGCGTAGTCGAGGTCGCCGTCGGCGCGGGACCGTCCCTGGGCGCGCGTGCGCGTCGAGCCGAACCAGACGCTGACGCCGCCGGTGTACTCTTCATACGGATCCGTTCCTCCCCAGGCCAGATCCCGCGCGTAGGAGCCGTAGATCTCGAAGCCGCGCGCGAGCGCCACGCGGCCGCCGAAAAGCCAGCCGGGTTTGCGTCCGTCGGCGATCTCGGCCTGCCCAGAGAGCGTTATCCTCTCGCCGAAAGGTCTGATCGAGGCTCCTCCGATGAAGTAATCCTCGAGTCTCGAGATCGCCCCGGAGAAAGGATCGATCGCGGCGCCCTCCGAGAACTCCGGCCGGTTCACGTTCTTCCAGACGCCGGCGACGGAAAGGGAGCGGCTCGGTCTCATCACGAATCCGAGATCGATCGCGAACGGCGATCTCGTGCCCGCGAGGCTCGTTCGATGCCACGTGAACGCCGAGCCCAAGCTCAAGCCGTCCGAGAGCCTTGTGCCGAGGCCGAAGGTATAACTCCGGGAGGTGAACATCTCCTCGTCGGTGTACATGAAGCCGAATCCCATATTGTGCGAAGCCGCGCCGAGGGTGAACTCGGCGAGGCGATCGTTCCAGTAGGTGCCGTGAAGGAGCGCCGTCGAGACGCGCTTCGTCGCGAGGCCGGCCGGGTTCACATAGAGAGCGGCCGCCCCGTCGACGTCGGAAACGAATCGGCTCGCCGCGAGCTCGCTCCTGAGCGGAGCGCTCGCCGGCGCGAGCGTGTTTCCCGCGAGCGAATCGGGTGAAGCGGCTGCTTTCTCGACGGCCGTAACCTCGACGCCGATGAGAAGAACCGCGAACGCCAGGGCGAACAGAATAGCCTTTTTCAACGGGGGCCTCCTTTGCGAGAACGGAACAAACGTCAGCCTGCGTAATATTCATAAGTTACGGAGGGTATTATATCAATGTTGCGGGCGTGGGCAACCGCAAAGAAATTCAAGCGATTCCGCACGGTCGTGAATTATTCTGAATACGGACCGCATACAAGATTTCCGCCGGGCCGGCGAGCGTCCCGTAACGTGGGTCAACTCTTGAGAAATAAAGCGAATAGCCTATTGACGCGGAAGCTCTTTTATGCGACAATAATAAAGTTGTATACTGCCGTTGTCGGTCGTAAAGGAAAATTTACAGAACGGATGGGGGGGAATGCGGAAGCATTTTTCTATCGAGGCCGGAATGTTGTGTTCGAGGACTGTGTCCCGTGCCGGCAAGGGACTTTTTTTATGTCTTCTGTTGGTCGCCGTATTCACCGTCCTCTTTGCGGCTGATTCTCGTGCGGCCGGAAACGGCATCCTCAAAGGCAAGGTCTACGATTTCCAAACCGGGAAACCGGTGCCCGAAGCCCTCGTCGCAATCCAGGGGACGACGAAGAGCACTCTCGCCGACAAGAACGGCGTGTTTCAGATCGAGCTCCCCGCGGGGAAATATGGCATCGCCATTCTCAAGGACGAGTATTTCAACACATGCTACCAGGACATCGAGATCGAGTCCGGCAAGATAACGACATACAAGTGCGAGCTCGTCACGGGCGATCCGCGCCAGCAGTTCTTCTTCCAGATCGGCGGCATCACGATCCTCGACAAGCGCGACCTCCTGCCGGAGAAGACCGAGACGACGCACGAGATTTCGAGCGCCGAGATCGAGCATTACCTCTCGACGAACCTCGGAGACATCATGGACCTCGTGCCGGGCATCGAGCGCACCAAGTCCCCCGGCCTTTCGAAGATGACGCAGCTCGACCTCCGCGGGACGGCGCAGATGAGCAACTCGGAGGAGCAGCAGGCGGCCCGGTTCGGCACCAAAATCATCATCGACGACATCTCGATGTCGAACAACGCGAACATGCAGACCGGCAAGGGAGCCTCTTACGGCGCCCAGGTGCAGACCTTCGCGGGAACGGGGCTCGATCTGCGGTCCATTCCCGCGGATAACGTCCAGGGAGTCGAGGTCGTCACCGGCGTTCCCTCGGTCGAATACGGCGATCTCACGACCGGTCTCGTGAAGGTCAAGACGAAGATCGGCGCACAGCCGCACCGCCTCAAAGTGAAATCGAATCCCGATACGAAAGAGGCGAATTTGAGCGGCGGGCTGAATCGCTTCGGCACCGGCGTCTCGTATAATCTCAACTATGCCTGGAGCGTGCGGGATATCCGGCTCGACGGGGACGAATACGCCCGCTACAACGGGCAGCTCAATTTCAAGAACAAGCTGCTCGGCGACAAGCTCGACATCCTCAACAAATTCTATTACACGGGCGTCGACGACGAATACGATCTCACGGGGATCGATCCGAAGGGGCGCATACAGTCCAACAAGGACAAAACGTACATCTACGGCCAGGCGATCGAATACAAATTGACGAAGGACATGAAGGCCGAATGGACGGCCAGCGTCAACTACACGAAACGCGACGCGTACAGCCAGAGCCTTGTCGGATCGGACGTCCGCGTCATGACCGACTCGAGGCTGCCCGGCACGCATGAGGGAGTATTCGACGCAGGCGCGTACACATCGAAGATCTGGACCCGCGGCGAGGAGTGGAGCCTCGCGGCGAAGCTCAACATCCGCTCCGACTTCAGTTTGCTGCATCTGAACCACGGGCTTCTCGTCGGAGGGGAGTACAGCTACGACGACAACGTCGGGCAGGGCAAGATCTTCGATCCGTTCGAGCCTCCGGGCGGCGCGCTCGGGCAGCGCCCGCTCACCTTCGACGACATTCCCTCGCTCCAGAGCGCGAGTCTCTATCTCGAGGACAACCTCAACGGCTTTCTCTTCATGAGGCCGTACAATCTCAATTTCGGCTTCCGGTACGAGATGTACACTCCGGAAAAGCTCCATCTCGACGGCATCTTCAACGAGAAGGGCGTCGTCGAGTCCCGGAACGGCACCTTCCTCAATCCGCGCATCCGCATGAAATACGAGCCGATGGACGGGACCCAGGTGCGCGTGAGCTATGGAAAGAGCTCGAAGATGCCGGGTCTGTCGGATATCTATCAGGGGCCGCAGTACATCGACGTCGTCGAGCGGAACGTTTCTCCGCCCGATTCGGTGCCCCTCGTGTCGACCTATATCTGGAATTTCGACACGAGCCATCTGTTCGGTACGCAAGAGGAGAAGGGGGAGATCTCTCTCGACCAGAAGGTGGGATCGGTCGGCTTCATCCTCACCGCCTGGATCGCCCGCGCCAAG
>JBFYZM010000067.1:0-4660 GCA_041309505.1 Candidatus Krumholzibacteriota bacterium | reverse complement strand
AGTCGAGCCGGTAGTTGTAACCCATCTCCTGATGGATGTTGCGTTTGAACTGCGCATGATGTCTGAGCGCCCGAGCCCTTTCGAATACCCGCGGATCGCCGGTCGTTATGGCGCCCCCCTCCCCGAACGCTCCGAGATTCTTGCTCGGATAGAAGGAAAACGCCGCCGCGTGACCGAGCGAACCCGCCCTCCGTCCCTTGTACGTCGACCCGTGCCCCTGGCAGGAATCCTCGATGACGACGATGCCGTGCTTCTTCGCGAGCTCCATGATGGGATCCATGTCGCACGGCTGCCCGAATAAATGAACGGGAATGACGGCTTTCGTCCGCGGAGTGATCGCCGCTCTCAAGAGATCGATGTCGATGAGCGCGTTATCCTCGCGTACGTCCACGAGAACCGGCTTCGCTCCCGCCATGGCGATGGCTTCGACCGTCGCGATGAAGGTGTTGGGAACCGTGATGACTTCGTCGCCGGGCCCGATGCCGTAGGAAGCGAGCGCGAGATGGAGAGCCGCCGTGCCGGAATGCACGCCGATGCAATGAGAGGTTTCGCAGTATCTGGCGAAATCCGATTCGAACGCTTCGAGCTCCGGTCCGAGTATGAACGCGGTGCCGTCTATGACGTGCCCGTTCGCTTCGTCGTTCTCTTTTCTGATTTTCCTGGTGCCCGACTGAAGGTCAATGAACGGGATCTTCTTGCTCATGATGCACAACCTCGTTTGACTCTTCGCCCAAGTGGGAAGATTATATCATGTTTAGCGGCGCGATGCCACCCAATATTTGCCGCTTGCGGCTTTCTTAGCAAATATCTTTCCAATTTTCGGCCCGAATCCGTCCGATTTTCGTTGTCGAGGCTCATGAAAAACATCATAGTGGCGCAACAGAAGGTGCGAATTCTCAAGCCGTTGCGCCATAGTTATGAAGATACTCCTCGCTTCCGAAGAGATAACGAACAGGCCGCGCGAAGGATCGCTCGTTTTTCTCATGCATCTCTGCCGCTTCCTCCACCGCGAAGGAGAACTGACTGTCGTACATGCGGTTGGAGAGTTCGATCCCGATGTTCGCGCGCTCAAGGCCCTGTCGCCCACAACGCTCGCGACGAAGCGGCTCCTGCGAATCGCCCGCCGGGAAAGATTCGATGTCGTTCTGTACCTTCCTCTGTCCGGACTCACCGCGTTCGGAATCGCGCGCGGAGCCATGCTCCGTTTCCTCTTCAAATCCCCCACGATCACGATCGGACTCCGTGAACGGCGCGTGGGCCGCTCGCACGCTCTTTTCGCCTCGTTCGGGAAACCGGATCTCGTCCTCTCCCCCGCACGCTCCGTCAGAGAGGGGCTCGAACAGCTCGGCTTCGACACGGGCTTCATCATGCCTGGCTACGACGAGCAATTCTTCAAGCCGGTCAGCCCGGAGATCCGAACCCGGCTCAAGGGCACATACGATCTCCCGCGCGATCGCTACATCCTGCTCCACGTCGGTCCTCTCAAGGAGAGCCGCAACCTCGAAGTTCTTCTGCGCTATCGCGATTGGGGACCGGACGTGCAACCGGTCGTCAAGGCGGGCGAGCTCGATCCCTCCTGGGCCCATAGGCTCCGCAGGGCCGGAATAATCGTTATCGACGAATTTCTCGGCGACGTACACGAGCTTTACCAGGCGTCCGACTGCTATCTCTTTCCCGTGAGCAACGCGACCGGAGAGTGCGAAATTCCTCTCTCGGTGATCGAAGCGTGCGCGTGCAACCTGCCGGTTGTAGCGACCCGCTTCGGCGCTCTCCCCGCGGCTATGCGCGAGGGAGACGGATTCTGCTTCTATGACCGGGCTTCCGAGATCGGGGAGAAGATCGTCGCGATACGGCTTTCCCGGCCCGGGACCGCGGCGAAGGTCCGGGAATATTCCTGGGAAAAGGTATTCCGCGCCCATCTTTACCCGCACATGCAATCGCTCGCGCGCGAATCCAGGGGAGGGCGCGCGCGCTGAGAGGTCTCTCCCGCGGCGGCGCATCGGCAACGAGCTTCCTCGAGAAGCATTGACACGAGGTCTCCCCTTCTATACAGTGATGAGGACTTTTTTCGCGTGAAAATGTTTCGAGGCACGGAGGAATCTTCCATGATCGATGGCGTCACGATAGCGAAGCTCAAGGTGATTCCGGACGAGCGCGGCCGCCTCATGGAGATGATGCGGAGCGACGACGGCGATTTCATCACGTTCGGCCAGGTCTACATGACCACGGCGTATCCCGGCGCCGTCAAGGGATGGCATTACCACAAGAAGCAGCACGACAACATGGTCGTCATATCGGGCATGATGAAGATCGTCCTCTACGATATGCGCACGGAATCGCCCACGCGCGGCGAGCTCGTCGAGATCTTCGCCGGTACGCACAATCCGGTGCGAATCCACATTCCGCCCGGCGTGTGCCACGGCTTCAAATGCATCTCGATCGAGGAAGCGGTCGTCATCAACACGCCGACGGAGCTCTATCGCTACGACGACCCCGACGAGTTCCGCATCGAAGCGCATTCGAAGGAAATACCGTACGACTGGAGCCGGAAGGATCGCTGAGCCTCCCCGGGGAGCACGCCGTGGACAGAATCTACATCACCGGCGCGAAGGGCATGCTCGGAAAGGCCGCCGTACCCGTGTTCGCCGAGCGGTATGACATCTTCCCGGGCGATTTCCATGAAACCGACGTCCGCGACGCCGGCGCAATCGCAGGAGAGATCCGCCGCGCAAAACCGAAATTCGTCCTCCACCTCGCCGCGATGACCGACGTCGACGGATGCGAAACGAATCCGGAGGAGGCGCGCCGCATCAACGCCGAGGGGACGAGAAACGTCGCGCGCGCGTGCGGGGCCTGCGACGCGGTCATGATATACGTCAGCACCGGCATGGTATACGACGGCCGAAAAGACTCCCCCTATATTGAATTCGATCCCGTCTCCCCGGTCAACGCGTACGCGCGCTCGAAGCACGAGGGCGAGATCGCCATCCGCGGCATCCTTTCTCGATTCTACATATTCTCGACGTGCTGGCTCTTCGGCGGAGGACGCGACGACAAAAAGTTCGTCGCCAAGATTTTCGAGCGAGCGCGCGTCTCCCGCGAGCTCAGGGCGGTGAACGACAAGTTCGGCTCGCCGACCTATACGGTCGATCTCGCGAAGGGGATCTTCGGATTCATCGAATCGGGGCTCTACGGAAGATATCATTGCGCGAATACCGGCTGCGCGAGCCGTCTGGAAATGGCCCGCGAGATCGTGGACGCCGCGGGAATCGGAAGCTGCAGCCTCGTGGGCGTCTCCTCCGACGAATTCCCGTTGCCCGCCCCCCGCCCCCGCATGGAAGCGTTGCGGAACTACGGCTTCGAGCTGCTCGGCCTCGCCCCCATGCGCGGCTGGAAGGAAGCCCTCGGCGAATACGTCGCCTCCACCTTCGCGTGACGCCTCAATCGAGCTTGTTCGCGCCCGTTTCCGCGACGAGGTTGGTCGCGCGCCGGAGCGACTCGAACGTCCCCGCGTCAGTCCACCACCCCTCGAGAATATCCCACGTGAGCCCGTTCCGCTCGATATACGCGTTGTTGACGTCGGTGATCTCGAGCTCTCCCCGTGCGGAAGGCTTGAGCGTCTTGATGATCTCGAAGACCCCGCCGTCATACAGGTAGATGCCCGTCACCGCGAACGCTGAACCCGGTTTCTTCGGTTTCTCCTCGATCTTGACGACCCGGTCACCCTCGAGAATCGGGACGCCGAAGCGTTCGGGATCGGGAACCTCCTTGAGCAGTATCTTCGCGCCGCCTTTCTGCTTCCGGTACGAATCGACCGCCTGTGCGATATTCCTCTCGATGATGTTGTCCCCGAGGATGACGCAGATCCCGTCGCCCGCCGCCCAGTACTCCGCGAGGCGGAGCGCTTCGGCGATCCCCCCTTCCCCCTCCTGATATGTGTAGTTGATGTGCGCGAGACCGAAGTCTTTCCCGTTGCCGAGCAGACGGAGAAACTCTCCCGCGTTGTTGCCTCCCGTGACGACGAGAATGTCGCGTATTCCCGCGTTGATCAGGGTCTGGATCGGGTAAAATATCATCGGCTTGTCGTACACGGGAAGCAGGTGCTTGTTCGTCACCTTCGTGAGGGGATAGAGACGGGTGCCGAGCCCGCCTGCGAGAATGACGCCTTTCATAAAACATCGCTCCTTGTCTCGAGGTATGCAGCCGTCGACGCGCACAGTATAGCCGAATGTCATCGAAAGCGGCAAGGTGCCGTTCCGAGCAGATCCCGGTAAATCGCCTGCGTATCCTCGACGCACCGTTCGATCCGGAACATTTCTTCGTAGCGCTTTCTCGCCGCTCGCCCCATGCGGACTCCGCGATCGCGATCCCGCTCGAGAGCCGCTATCGCCCGCACGATATCGTCGCGCGCTCCCGGATCGACGAGGATACCCGTTTCCCCGTCCCGCACGATCTCCGGAATTCCGAAGAGGTTGCTCGCGACGACGGGGAGACCGGACGCCATCGCTTCGAGAATGACGTATGGAGTCGCTTCGAGCGTCGAGGTGAGCACGAGAACGTCGCTTTCGGAGAGGAGCGCCGCCACGTCCGCGCGATATCCGAGAAAGAACACGCGGCGATCGAGGCCGAGAGAAGCGGCCTTTGCCCGAAGCGCGCGCTC
>JBFYZM010000066.1:0-7085 GCA_041309505.1 Candidatus Krumholzibacteriota bacterium | reverse complement strand
CTCATGGAGCGCAGCGATATCGCCGCGGGCGAGAAGGTTCTCATCGTTGACATGACGAATGGAGAACGCGTCGAGACCTTCGCGGTGCGGGGCACGGGAGGGAGCGGCGAGATCGTCGTGTGCGGCGCGGCGTCGAAGCACATCCATGCGGGAGACAAGGTCGGCATCATGGCGTTCGCATGGACGGACGGCCGCTCGGGGCGATTCAGCAACATCCTTGTCGACGACAAGAACACGTTCGTGCGGTACCTCACCGAGAAGCACGGCGACACAATCTAGCGCGCGGCGCTCGAATCCTCATCGACGGGAGTCGGACGGAAACGCGGGGCCCGACAACAATGGCGAAGGTTCTATATCTTGAGGACACCCTGGGGAACGGCGGAGCCGAGCGGCAGCTGGCCCTGCTGCTGAAATATCTGCCGCCGGAATGGGATCGCCGGGTATGGAGCCTGGGGGGAGGTCCGTACGCCGAGGTGATTCGCTCGAGCGGCGTTCCCGTCGAGGTGCACGAGCGGCGTTGGCGGTATGATCTCGTCCCCGTTATGGATTTGTGGCAGACGCTGATCCGGCACAGGCCCACTATCGTGCATTCCTGGGGATGGGTCTCTTCCGCCGCGGCCGCTCCGCTCTGCCGGCTGCTGCGCATTCCGTGGATAGACGGGAGCATTCGTGTCGGGTCGGTATCTCGCGAGCACGCGCTCCGCGCTCGCTGCGCGCTGGCCCTGGCCGATCGGGTCATAGCCAACAGCCGGGCCGGTCTGGAGGCCTGGGGAGTTCCGGATTCCAAGGGGCGTGTCGTGTATAATGGCATCGATCCGGAACGGCGCGTTTCGGCGAGCGGATCTTGCCCTGCGGGCGGCCCGTTCACCGTCGTAATGGCGGCGAGGATGTCGCCGGCCAAGGACTTTGCCACGTTTCTCCAGGCGGCGCGACTTCTCACGGCGCAGGCATCGGGGCAGGCTTGGCATTTTCTCGCATTGGGCGCCGGATCCGGCAGAGCGACCCTGATCGAAGGCGCTTCCGACCTCATCGAGAAGGGAATCGTCTCCTTCGTGGACGCCGGGCTCGAGGTGTTTCCGTATTTGCGGACGGCACAGGCAGGCGTCCTGATGACGAATCCCGACCGGTTGGCGGAGGGATGTTCGAACACGATTCTGGAGTACATGGCTTGCGGCCTGCCGGTCGTCTGCGGCGACAGCGGCGGAAACCGCGAGGTGGTCATCGAGGGAAAGACCGGTTTCGTCGTCCCGGCTCTGGACGCGAGGACCCTTGCCGATCGGCTTGTTTGGCTCCGGGAGCATTCGCGGGAGGCGGCCGAAATGGGCCGTGCGGGCGCCCGGCGCCTCGGGCAAGAGTTCACGGTTGAGAATCTGGTCCGCAAGACAATCTCCGTATATGAGGAACTGGCACATTGAGCGAGATCGGAAAGATTTGCATTCTGAGCGATTGGATGCACGGCCTGCCCGACGAGGGCATCCATAATCTTGCGCGGAATCTCCTCGAGCAATGGGGAAGGTCGTACGCCGTTCGAGCCGTGAGAATCGGAGCGGACCTGTCCGTCAATCGCCTCTTTCTCGATCGGAAGCTTCGCGAGACCCTGCGGGAAATCGGCCCCGATCTCATCGTCTATATCTCGTCGTCGTCCGCGAAGGTCTCGGCGCTTTTTCGGGCGAAGGTGCTGAAGATCTATTCTCGCCGGTCGAGAGTGTTTGTGATCGCCACGCAACCGGTGCATCACGGCCGCATTGGCAGGCGGCTTGCAGCCCTGTTGGCCCCGGACGGCATCTTCGTTCAGTCGCCACGGAGCGCCGAGGAGCTGCGGCACCTTCGCTGCCCCGTGTATTTTCTGCCGAGCGGGGTGGATACGAGCCGTTTCGTGCCCGTCGAGGAGACTCGAAAAAGCGACCTGCGAAAGAAGCACAAGGTGGACGAAGGAGCTTTTATCGTGCTGCACGTGGGGCACATCAACCGCGGCCGAAATGTCCGGGTATTGGAGAGAGTTGCGGGGCTTCGGGACGTGCAGGCTATGCTGGTGGGAAGCACGAGCACGCCGCACGACGAGGATTTGGCCCGTCAGTTGATCCGGGCGGGGGTGCGGCTGATCCGTGAGTTCGTGCCGCACATCGAGGAGATCTATCAGCTCGCCGACGCCTATATCTTCCCGGTCGTATCGGAGGATTCCGCGATCGGAGTGCCGCTCTCCGTACTGGAGGCCATGGCGTGCAACCTCCCGATCATCACGACGCCTTTCGGGGGACTGCCCGGGATGTTCCCGAAAGGGGACGGCTTTGTCTATTTCGACGATGAAAACGATTTGCCCGCGCTGATTGATGACGCGCGGAGGCTTCGGACATGTTCGACCCGCCGGATGGTCGAGCCGTATGACTGGAAGAACGTGGCGTCCGGTGCCATGGAAATGATCCAATCGAGAAAGAGTTCACGATGAGCTCGAAGCTGTCACGAGAGCTTGCGGCCGCTGCCCGGCTGGCCGACCCGGCGACCCGGCGTCTGATCGATTTTCGCGAGGATGTCGATTGGAGCGCGGTTCTGGAGATCCTCGCCGCGAACAAAGTGCCTCTGGTCGGTTTGGCGGACGACCCGAATGGAGCGGCATGTCCGATGCTGCGACTCGCCGGATTCCAGAAGGCCGTGACCGCGCAGACCGATACATGGCGGAGCTATCGTCATGAATACGGCCTGGTGAGAGATCGCTTCCTGCGGGAGGGTATCGAGAGCGTTCTGTTCAAGTCGGTCGGCCTCGCGCCTTCTTTTCCGTACACGAGCGACAACATGGACACGCTGGTTCGACCGGAACGTGTCCAAGCTGCGCGGGAGATCCTGGGCGAGCTCGGGTATGTGGAGCTGCGGAACATCGAAGAGCCCCAAAAATTCCTGTTTCGCAAGTTCGTGGGAGGCGAAAGCGCCTCGGCGATTCATCTGCACGGAACGGTCGGTTGGGGGGTGCCCTTCCTGGACGACGACGCCTTCTGGAGGCGTGTCGGGGCGTCCGAGGACGATCCGCTGGTGCGTGTCCCGGCGCCCGGGGACGCGCTTCTCGTGACCATCGCGCACGCGTTCTACGAAAACAAGTCGTTCAAGCTTCAGGATATCGCCCGCATTCGCTATTGTCTGCATAAAGGGAAAATAGATTATCCGGATATCGAGAAAATCGCGCGGGAGCGGGGGTGGGAGGACGGTCTGGCCTTCTGTCTCACGCTCTACAGCCGGCTGGAAGATCGGCTGTACGGCGAGCAGCTCATCCCGGCCGACGCGCTGGAACGCGCCCGGCGGGTCGTCAGGTCGAAGGCCTGGTTATCCCGGCAGCTCGAGAATGCATCGAAACGGGACGAGATCCGCTTCCCGTTTCGTTTATCGTTTTTCTTCGGCAAGATCATGTACTACCGGAAGATTCTGGGCGATACTCATCGTCGTCTCGCCACGCGCACATACGACGTCGTAAGCACGCTGGCTTGGGGGATCAGGTTGAAGTTGCGCATACGCGGCCAACGGGGCATGATCGTTTCGTTCAGCGGAATAGACGGATCCGGAAAGACGGTACATATCCGGTCATTGATCGACGCATTCGCGATTGCGGAAATAGATGCGCGGAGCTTCTGGAGCCGTTTCGGCTCTTCGGCGCGGGAGAGAGGCTCCGGGCGCGCGCGCGCCGGGAAAGCAGGGGCTTCCGACTCCGCGGCATCCCTGGCGCGTCGCCGCGGGAGATTGCGCAATCCGGTAATGCGGATCGGTTGGCTGGCATATAATCTCACGGTTCTCGTCATTCGCTATAATTGGCGGGTGCGCCTGAAACGCCGGCTGGGGGGAGTCGTGATCTGCGACCGATACGTGTACGACGCGATTGTCGAGATCGGCGCCTCGCTGCCCGACGATCCCCGTTTGTCCCGGTGGGCCGAGCGATGCCTGACCCGTTTGTGCCCTCGGCCGGACGTGGCCTGGCTCCTCGATGTCCCCGCCGATGTCTGCGTGCAGCGCCAGGCGGACGAGGGAGGGAGCGCGGCCTCCGCCGAGGAGCTCTCGAGGCAGCGGTCCACGTACGTGACTCTCGCCGGACTCTATGATCTGAACGTCGTGTCGACGCAGAGCAAACCGGAAGAAACCACGAGCCGGGTCGTGCGCGAGACCCTGCTCGTGTACTACAAGAACTACGGAACGTGGGTGAATGCGCTGCTGCTTTCCAATCCGAATCAAATGAACCCGCCCGGGAGAGAGCGATGAAGATTCTCGTCGTCACGCATATGTATCCGTCCCAGGAGCACCCCGAGAACGGCATCTTCGTTCAGCAGCAGGTGGCGTCTCTGCAACGGGAAGGAGTCGACGTGGATGTTCTGCACGTCGATGTCAAGAAATCCAAGCTGCTGTACCCGTGGAGCTTCGTGCCGTTGCAGCGACGAACGCTCGCGCGCCGGTACGATATCGTTCACGGCCACTACGTGTTTGCCGGGGTTGTGGCTCGCAGTCAGTTCCGGTCCCCCGTGGTCGTGACCCATCACGGGGACGAGGCCTTTTTCGGCTGGCAGGCGCATCTCTGCAGATTGGTTTCACGGCTCGTGGACAAATCGATCGTCGTGACGGAGGAGATAAAGAGGTCGATCGGGCTCGAGAGCTCGGTGGTTATTCCATGCGGTGTCGACTTCGAGGTCTTCAAGCCGATGGATAAGCGTCTGGCCCGCGAGCAGCTGGGATTGCCTGCGGATAAGAAGCTCGTGCTTTTCGTCGGCAACTATCCCGAGTGGCGAAAGCGATTCGATATCGCGGAGGATGCCGTCGCGCAGCTGAAAGCGAAAGGGATGGATCTCGATCTCGTCGTGGCGTACAAACAGGTATACGCGAGGGTGCCTGTCTATATGAGCGCATGCGACGCGATGGTCCTCGCGTCGGAGCGGGAAGGATCGCCGCAAGTGGTGAAAGAGGCCATGGCCTGCAATTTGCCCGTCGTCTCCGTCGATGTCGGTGACGTCCCGGAAGTGCTCGCCGGCGTCAAGGAATGCCATGTCAGCCCCCGAGATCCGACGAGCGTCGCGGAACGACTGGCTCTGATCCTGGAGCGGTGCGATCGGAGCGACGGCAGGGAAAAGACGCGGCGGTACGAGTTGAGCTCGATCGCCAAACGAATCGTCAAGGTCTACGAAGAGGTCCTCGAAAGACGGCGGAGCGGCTGACGCGGAACCGGTCCCGGGAGTCGGGGAATGACATCGAAAGTATCTCGAGTCTGCGTGATCAGAAGGGCGTACTACCCGGCGGAATCCCATGTCCGGCGGAACGCGGAGAGCCTTGTCGCCGCGGGCTATTCGGTCGATCTCGTGTGTCTGCGAAACAGGGACGAGCGCCCCTTCGAGGTTATCGGCGGCGTGAACGTCCATCGTCTGCCGCTGCGGGCCCATCGGGCCGGGATATCCTCGTATCTGTTCGAATACTTCGCGTTCTTTTTCCTGGCGTTCGCGGCGGTCGCCCGGCTCCACGCGCGGCGTCGCTTCACGATCGTGGAGGCCGATTCGATGCCGGATTTTCTGATATTCGCGGGACTGATACCCCGGCTGACCGGCTCGCGGCTGATTCTCTACCTGTTCGAGAGCATGCCGGAGATTTGGGCGCAGAAGAAGAAGCTCCCGATGACGCATCGGGCGATTCGATTCCTGCAATGGCAGGAGAAGGTCTCGTGCGCGTTCGCCCATACGGTGATCTGCTGCCACGATATGGCTCGCGAAGCGCTCGGCGCCATGGGAGTCCCCGCTTCGAAAATTTCCGTGATTCTCAACGTGCCCGACGAGGATGTGTTCCATCGGTACGAGGGCGCGCAGACCGCGGGCGACGGAACCTTTCGTCTCGTTCAGCATGGCACCATAACCGAGAACTACGGGATACAGGTCGTGCTCGAGGCGCTCGCCGCTCTGAACCCGGCCATCCGGGTCCGCTACGACGTCATCGGCGAGGGGGAGTATCGAACGGCTCTCGAAGAGACGGCCCGCGCCTTGAACCTGGGGGAGCGCGTCGCATTTCACGGATACGTGAGCCGCGAGCGTCTTTTGGAACTGCTCTTGCAATCGACGGTGGGCGTGGTGCCCATGCTGTTCGAATATCAGTCGCCGAACAAGCTGTTCGAGTTCGTCGCGCTCGGGAAGCCGGTGATCGCTTCCGACCGGAAGACGTTCAAGCAGCACTTCGCCGATGACGCCATTCTCTACTTCAAGACAGGCGACCCGAAGGATCTCGTGCGGGCGATCGAAGAGACGCTCCGTCACCCGGAAGATGCGCGGGCGCGGGCGGAGCGCGCCTCCCGGCGTTATGAAGAGTATCGCTGGACAAACATGCGGAAAAGATATCTTGATGTGTACGATAGACAGAGTGCCCGTTGAATCACACCGACGGAGATGACCATCGATGAGGACCGAGATACGACCGATTACCGATCCTTCATGGCTCGATTTCGTTTCGACGCGGGACGACGCCACTATCTTTCATCACCCGGCGTGGTCGGGCCTGCTCGCGGAATGCTACGGGTATCGGCCGTTCGTCCTCGCGAGCCTGGATGAAGCGGGGCGCGTCGACGGCGGCATTCCCCTGATGGACGTCGAGAGCAGGCTGACGGGGCGCCGGTGGATATCGCTGCCTTTCTCGGACTACTGCACGCCGCTGTGCTCGAGCCCTGCCGTTCAGGAATCCCTGATCGGCCATCTTGTCGCGCAGTACGAGGCGAAGGCGATCCCGCGCACGGAGATTCGCTGGTCGATTCCGGCGAGGCCCGGTCTCTATCGCGACAATCGTTTCGTGCTGCACACGATAAAGCTCATGAGCGATCCGGCGGCCTTGTTGAAGACCTTCGACAAGACCCGGGTCCGCGAGACCTTGCGACAGGCGGAGAGGCGGGGGATCGAGATCAGGCGGGGCGCCGGCAAACAGGACCTTTTCACGTTCTATGACATGCTCGTGGATACCCGCCGCCGGCACGGCTCGCCGGTGCAGCCCCGACGTTTCTTCGACCTCCTGTGGGACAGGATCATCGACAAGGACCTCGGGTTCCTGCTCCTGGCGTACAAGGACAACGAACCGGTCGGCGGCACGGTATA
>JBFYZM010000065.1:0-5363 GCA_041309505.1 Candidatus Krumholzibacteriota bacterium | reverse complement strand
TTTCACTCTGTATCTCCTCATCGGCTGCCCCGGGGATGACGGGACGGCTCTCGCCGAGACGGAGGTCTTCTGGGGGCGCTTCCGAAAGGCGATCGGGGGGGGAGGCTTTTCGGTGCACGTGAACCCGCTCGTCCCGAAGCCCTGGACGCCTCTCCAGTTCTGGGCGATGCCGGAAGAGCGAGTGATCGCCGAGCGCCAGCGCGCCGTCGAAAAGATGCTGCGGCGGCTCGGGCTCCGCGCGCAGATGAAATCGGTCCGTTCCGCCATCCGGCAGGCGCTCTTCTCGACGGGGGACGAGCGCGTGGGCCGCGCGATCTCGCATCATATAGAAGGCGGACTGTCGTGGAAGCGCGCGCTCGCCGAGGCCGGCGTGAACGCGAATTTTCCGCACGAAAAGAAAGGACCCGAGACTGCATTCCCGTGGGAGGCGATCTCGGGTCCCGTGCGTCGAGGGACACTCTTCAAACGCTTCGAGGCGATGGAGCGGGGCGGCCCCGCGGGGGCTCCATGAGAGAGCGACCGCTAGACCTTCTTGACGCCGCCCTTGATGCAGCGCGTGCAAACGTACGCTCTCTGCGCGGTTCCGTCTATCTCGACGCGTATCTTCTGAAGGTTGGGAAGCCACCGGCGCTTGGTCAGGTTATGGGCGTGGCTGACCGTGTGCCCGGTTCCCGGCTTTTTCCCGCATATGGCGCAAACTTTCGACATCTGGTATCCTCCTGATAACCGAAAAGCTCGATTAATGTATATGAAAACGAAGGGCTTGGCAAGCTAAATATGGAGAACCGGCAGAGGCGGACGGGGCTGCTCGAAGAGAGCAGCCAATTTATCAAGGGTGTGGGCCCCGCCCGACAGGTGCTCCTCGAGCGCCTCGGCATCACGACCGTCGAAGACCTCATATCGCATTTTCCCCGCGCCTATTACGACAGGCGCGACCTCTTGCCCGTCGGGAAACTGCCCATCGGCGGGAGCTCCACCTTCATCGCCACAATTCTCGCGATCTCGATGCGAAGAGCCCGCCGCGGCCAGAAGATCTTCACCGTCGCGGTCGGCGACGAGACGGGCGTCGTGAATCTCGTGTTCTTCAATCAGCCGTACCTCGAGAAATATTTCAAGCAGGGGGAGCGCGTCGTCGTGAGCGGAGAGCTCGCCCTGTACCGGGACCGTCGCCAGATGGTCTCTCCCGAATACGAGATCATCGGGGGAGAGCTCACCGAATCGCTTCTCAACGCCGGGAGAATCGTCCCGGTCTACCCGCTCACCGCGGGCATATCCCAGCGCATGATGCGGAAGATCGTGATGGCGGCGTTCGAGAAATGCGTCGGCCAGATCCGCGAGAATCTTCCGGACGACCTGCTGCGAAGATTCGACGTGCCTCCCCGGGAGGAAGCGTATCGCCAGGTTCATTACCCGGACACGTACGAGACGCTCGAGCGCGCGCGCCGCCGATTCAAGATCGAGGAGGTTTTCTTCCTGCACCTTCTCATCAAGGAGAGGCGGAAGAACCTCACGCGGAAGAAGCAGCGGCCGCCGGTCGCGGCGCCTCACCCGCTCCTCGAACGTTTCCTCGCGGGGCTCCCCTTCGAGCTCACCGGGGCGCAGAGGCGCGTACTCGACGAGATCCGCGCCGACGTCGAGAAGGGGGGGCTCAACAGGCTTCTCCAGGGAGAGGTCGGCTCGGGGAAGACGGTTGTCGCCCTCGCCGCGACGATGCTCGCCCTCGGGAAGGGCTACCAGGCGGCGTTCATGGCGCCCACGGAGATACTCGCGCTCCAGCATCACGAGCGCTCGCGCGAGCTGTGCGAGGGGCTCGGGATCCGCATGGAGCTTCTCATCGGCTCGACGCCGAAAGCCGACAAGAAGCGCATCCATGAGCAGGTGAACGCCGGAGAGATCGACCTGGTGATCGGGACGCATGCGCTCATCCAGGAAGGCATTTCCTTCAAGCAGCTCGGGCTCGCCGTCATCGACGAGCAGCACCGCTTCGGCGTCAAGCAGCGGGCGAAATTCGGGCAGGGGGACCTGCTCCCGCATTTTCTCGTCATGACCGCGACTCCGATACCGCGGAGCCTCGCGCAGACGGTCTACGGCGATCTCGACCTCTCGATCATCGACGAGCTTCCCGGCGGGAGGCGGATCGTGCGGACGGGGATCGTCTCCGCCGAAGGCCGCGAACGGATCTACGAGGAGCTGCGCGCCGCCTTCCGGGCGGGACGGCAGGCGTTCCTCCTCTATCCGCTCGTCGAGGAGAGCGAGGGGAGCGATTTTCTCGCGGCGACGGAGGAGTTCGAGCGGCTGCAGCGGGAGGAGTTCGCCGATTTCCCGCTCGGACTGCTGCACGGGCGCATGAGCTTCGAGGAGAAGGGGAAGGCGATCGGTCTCTTCAGGCGCGGCGAGATACTCGGCCTCGTGACGACGACCGTCATCGAGGTGGGCGTCGACATCCCGAACGCATCGATCCTCCTCGTGAACAATCCGGAGCGGTTCGGCCTCGCGCAGCTTCACCAGCTCCGCGGCCGGGTCGGCCGCGGCGGGACCGAGGGCGCGTGCTACCTGCTCCTGAGCGGCGAGATCGGCGAGACCGCCCGCGCGCGTCTTTCGTTCTTCGCCTCGAACGACGACGGATTCAAGGTCGCCGAGGAGGATCTCAGGCTCCGCGGGCCCGGCGAGATCTGGGGCCATCGGCAGTCGGGCTACCCGCAGTTCAAGCTCATCAATCCGCTGAGCGATCGCGAGCTCGTCGAGCTGTCGTGGAACGAGAGCGAACGCCTGCTCGAGCGCGATCCCGGGCTCTCGCGTTTCGAGAACCGGGCGCTCGCGGCGTATTTCCGGGAGTCTTACAAACCGAAAATGGAGCTGGCCGAAATAGGGTAAAATGCGGCGAACAGGAGCCGCCATGCGACCGCGCGGCACGGAACATCGAACGAAGGAGGCGGCATGCTCTCGCGACAGGAAGCCCTCGATCTCGTGAACGCCAATCTCTCGAAGAAAAACCTTATCAAGCACACCCTCGCCGTCGAGGCGATCATGCGCGCGATGGCCGCGCGATTCGGCGAGAGCGAGGATATCTGGGGGCTCGCCGGGCTTCTCCACGACCTCGATTACGAACGGACGGCGGATGCGCCCGAGCGCCACGGACACCTCACGGTCGAGATGCTCGAGGGTCTGGACGTTCCCGCGGAGGCGAAAGACGCGATCCTCGCCCATGCGGGGCACCGGGCGCGCAACTCGCTCGTGGAAAAGGCGATATGCTGCATCGATCCGGTAACTGGCTTAATAGTTGCATCCGCCCTCATGCATCCTTCGAAGAGCGTCGCCGGTATCGACGCGGACTTCGTGGGAAAACGATTCAAGGAAAAGCGGTTCGCGGCCGGCGCAAACCGCGAGGCGATTGCAGGTTGTAGCGAGCTGGGTCTCGATTTGCACGAGTTCCTCTCCGTTTCGATCGAAGCGATGCGCGGCATCTCCAGGGAGCTGGAGCTCTAGAGGCGGGGGCCCGGCAGGCAAATTCATCGGGAGGCTCGGAAGATGATCGTTACATGCGATGGATGCGACACAAAATATCTTCTCGCGGACGATAAGGTGCCCGCGAGCGGTATCCGCGTGAGGTGTCCGAAGTGCCGGTTCGTCTGGCGGCTCCAGCCGGCCGTCGACAAGTCGGTGTTCGAAATCTCCTCGGGCACGTTCACGGACGAAGCGCCGGTCGCCGAGCAGCAGAAGGGCGAATGGGATTCGCTCGAACGCTCTCTCTCGGCTCTCGCCGGGCGCATGTCCCCGCAGATGGAAGAAGAGACCGTCATCGAGGAGAAGCCCGCTGCCGTCGCCGAGAGGGTCGTCGAGGATCCCGAGGCGCGCAAGAAAAAAGAGCGGACAAAGAGATTGGCGCGCGTCTTCGTCAGTGATATTCTCGTTTACAACAAGGACAAGAGGGACCGGGGGCTCGCGAGCGGCGAGCTCATGACGGTCCTCGGTCCCGAGATCAAGAAAGCGTGGGAGGCTTACAAGGAGAAGATCGGTCCCAACGTCGTCGAATCGACCGATTACTTTCGCGAGGCGTTGAACGAGATTCTGGCCGACGGGCAGAAGGTTTTTTGAGCGTGAGCGTGGAAGGAATCTCTCTCGATATCCTGAATCTGCAGCCCGAGCTGCGCGACGAGTTTTTCGCCGGGGCGAAGCTGCCCGACGGCGTTTCCATTAAAGAATACGATACCTTTGCGCGATTTCTAAAGGGCGTCAAGGCCGATCCCGACGAGCGCCCCAATCTGCTCATCTTTCTTCCCAAGAGAAAATTCGATTCCAAGAAAACCCGGCTCGTGCGCCTCGCGCGCCTCGAAGCGCCGCTCTATGTCGTCGCGAGGGAATGCAGCGAGAAGGACTACCTCACGTACCTCGCCCTGGGCGTCAACGCGGTGCTCCAGCCCCCGTTCGGCAAGGGGGACGTTCAGCAGGTTCTGAACGGCCGCTGCCATGACCAGATCCCGTTCCCGCGAAGCGCCGACGTCATCAGGGAGGGGCAGGCGCGCCTCGATTTTCTCATGCCGAGCAAGCTCTCCCGCATCCTCGGTGTGAACCGCCTCGTCTCGTTTCTCGCCGACGAATTCGGCTTTCCCCCCGAGGACAGCAAGGTCAACCTGCCGCTCGTCATGGACGAGGCCCTGAGCAACGCGATCGTGCACGGCAACAAGAATCGAGAGGATCGCAAGGTGCACGTGCGCATCTACGTCAGCTCGCACCGGTTCTTCGTTCAGGTGGAGGACGAGGGGGAGGGCTTTCGACCGGACGAAACGGCGGATCCGATGCTGAAGGAGAACCTGGGCAAGCCGTCGGGCCGCGGGATCTATCTCATGCGCGAGCTCATGGACCGGGTCGTCTTCAAGGAAGGCGGGCGCCTCCTCGAGATGGAAAAGACCAATCCCTTCTGCAGCGCCTAGCTCTGGCCGTCTCCCCATTTCTCACGGGCGATTTTATCGAGCAGCTTGTCGATATGGCCGCGGACGCGCTCGTCCTGGTCGGGTTCGAAGAGAACTTTCCTGACCCTGCCGTGCTCGTCCTTCTGGACGTAGCGGAGCGCCTTGATGTGCTCGAGCGGGATGAGGATGTCCTTGCTCACGCGCACGTCGATGGGAACTCCGTCGAGGTTCGTGTCGGGGTGGTTGAACGGATGCATCCCGATGCCCCAGCCGTGCACGAGCATGCTGCAGACGATCGCGCGGAACGTATTCTGCTTCTGCACGGTATCGAGCTCGAAGGTGCCCTGGAATTTCTCCATCATCCCGTCGACAACCAGCGTGAGCTTCTTGACGACCTCGTCGTTGGGCTCGGTGTTGAGCAGGCGGTTGAAGACTTCTCTCAAGATTTTTTCA
>JBFYZM010000064.1:0-7594 GCA_041309505.1 Candidatus Krumholzibacteriota bacterium | reverse complement strand
TCCCGGGAGTACCTTACCGTTCCGTTGTTCGTGAGCGTCGTCGGAAAGATCGTCGTCGAGGCCTTCGTGTCGAACATGCCCCCCGCCTGGATCGTCATAGAAACGCTCGCGCCCCAGCAGTCCGAGGTCGTGTAGTTCTCCACCTCGCCGCCGCTCTTGATCACGACCGGGCCGCAGTTGAACTCCCCGCCTCCCATCTCCGTGCTCGTCAGCAACTTGCCCCCGTTCTCGATGTTGACACCGGAAAGGCCGATGAGAAGGTTGCTCGCGTCGCGGAAGGTCGCTTTCCCGTAGATAGTGACCGTGCCGATCGCGATGCCCGTGCCGGCGCGGATATGATGGGCGCCGTCGCCGTCCACGAGGTAGAGCTCGCCGCCGGCCCGAATCGTCACGTTCGGAAGGTTGGCGTTGGTGAAATTCCCGCTCGAGGCAAACCGGCCTTCGATGTCATCCTGCTCGGCCAGCTCGAAGAGACCGTTCACGATCTCGAGGCTGTTCTGGATGCCGAGACGCATGTTGCTTCCGTCGGTCGTCACCTTGCCTCCGCTCTTGTCGACGATCACGTCCCGGAACGAAGTGGATCCGCCCGTAGTGCTCCAGCCTCTCAGCGTTTGCAGGGCGTCCCCCGCGAACTTGACGCGGGCGTTCGTGGCCGACCAGCCCGCCGAGAAGACGACATGCGTCGTGCTGTACAGCGTGAAGTCGCCGTACACGGTGAGCATGCCGTTCGCGTTCATGTCGATGAGGGCGTTGTTCCCTCCGAAGTAAACGCTCTTGCAGGCGGCGTTTGCGTCATCCACCGAAACGGTATGACCTGACTTGATGAGAACATCATCCATGCTGGTGGGAACTGCGCCGCCGACCCAGGTCGATGTGCTTGTCCACGAGCCGCTGCCGGCGGTTTCCATCGTTGCGGTGGTTGGGATCCCTTCCATGTGGATATAGTAACGGGGGGAGTAGCCGGCGAGTTCCGAGAGCGTGTACGAAGAATAGTCGACTCTCCACCCGGTGGAGCTGCCCGCCGACTCGACGGTCAGCAGAATGCCGCTCTGCAGCGTGGCTACGGCCATCCTGACGTGACCGAGCTTGTGCACCGCATCCCCGGGCTGTATCTGGTCCCATGTCGCATAGGGCAGTGTGGGAGGACCGTAGGCCGGATCGACCATCCGGTAGGTGGAGTAATCCTGATCCGTTTGCCAACAGCGGCAAACGAACCCGGAACAATCGACGCCGGCCGCGTAAACGCTCGAACCGTCCGTATGGTTGTCTCCGGCGTAAAGCCCGGCGGCTATTTTCGAATCGAAACTGACGAGCTCGTCCGTTCCGCCGAACTTGTACGGTACCTTCTGGTTTTGCCCCACGACGATCCAGTCGGGTGTCCGGACCGAGTCGCCGTCCGGGGTCAACACCACGCCGTTCGAGATGTTTGCGGCGGTGGCCGTCCACAGATGCTGGACGTACGTATCGGCCTTGGCGAGGGCATCGGCCCTCGTTACGGTATCGGCCAAAGTCCCCTGGGGCGCGAGCTCGATGCGGTCATCCGAATCCGAAGATCCGCCGGTCGCAAGGTAGTTGTAATGGAGCTCCCGCCGGAACTCGCTCGGATATGCGCCCTCGAAGAACCCGCCCGATTCGGGAACGGTCCATTTCACGATATGGATCCCGTCTTCCGACGAGATCATATGATAGAGATCTCCATTCGCGTCGAGTTCGAGGTCCCTGAATATTCTGGTGAAGTAATGGGTGGGGATGCTGATCTTTCCGAGCGTTCGGCCCGACCGGTCGATTATCCAAACCTCCCGCTGAACCTTGAGCGGGACGGCCCGCTCCACGAGATCGATATCGAGGAATATGCGCCCGATGTCATCCACGCCGACGATCCTCAGGCAGCCCAGATTGCCCGACGTCACCGGCACGTCGATCGTCAGATACGCGGAGCCGGCGTTCCCGCCGACCGAGATCCGCGCCATATATGACGAGAGCCTGATCGCTCCGTAGGTCTCGGCGCCTGCGACGATCCCGGATGTGCCGGAGGCTTTGGCGAGCCCGCGCGCGAGTTGGTTTCCGGAGAGGAAAGTGTAGGCGCTTCCCGACTCGATTTCGAAATCTCTCGCATCGCGCGGAGCGCCGATCTTGCCTTCGAGAGCGCCGTCCTTGAAGTATTTCACGGACGCGTTGAGCGGGTCGAGGATCGATATCCTCCCGGTCGCGGCGTCGATCCTGAAGCTCTGGGGGCCATAGTTGCATCCCGGTTCCGCCTGGTACCGCACCTCCGTGAGAGGATCGTCCCCCCAGGGCACGAAGAGCAATTCTCTCGGAAGGGTTTGCGCGCAGGGAATTGTCGTAAGGAAGATCAGGACCAGGAGCGAGGAAGAAACAATACAACCGCTTCTAAACATAACGAGTTACACCCCCATGTTGCAATAATTACTCAATGTTATGCACCAGTCTGTGATTGTAGCATATTTTGACGAAAAACGCAATTGTCAACAGAACTATCCAAACGGCTATTTTGTTTACATTCGTCTTGTTATAGAGGCAATCCCCCGGACGCACCCCGGGATCGACTGAAATGCAGTTCTTCTGAGCCAGATCCCTGATCCCGAGAATATGTATACAGGGGATTCCCTTCTCCGCCAGGCGTTGTATGATCCCTCTGTTTCCATGTCGGCAGACACCGATCGAACGATGGTAGCCATTGCGGATCGCCGTCGAATGCGGGCAGGCGCCGAGGCTGGCCTGGTTGCCGCCGATATTGATGAGGAGACTTATTTCGCTCTTTTCGAAAAGATCCATCTTCGCAGCGATCGATTCCTCGAGCGATCGGGGCACATACAGCTCGACTCCGTTGCGCTTCGCGGCGCTCCGTATCTCCTCGATCCCCTCTTCGCTCAATCCTCCGCCGGCGTCCCCTTCGGCCCCCATCGTCACGAGGGCCGACCGGAAATCGAAGATACCGTCCTCGGCGAGCCATGATTCGATGTCGAGCCAGGTCGCGCCGGGCTGGTTGGCGCCATAGCACGACGCGCCGACTGAAGAAACGACGACCGCCTCGATCCCGAGCGTATGAAGCGCGGCGAATGCGGATATCGCGAGCGACGGGAAAGACCCCGAGAGCGTTACTCCCACGCGGTCCGTGGAATCGATGCCGGCCTCGTCGAGCCACCGCACGACGAGGGCGGCGAAATCGGGATTCGCGGCGATTTCCTTGGCCTCGAGCGATCCGAGCGTCGTCGTGAAGGACGACCAGTCGTTCCCGAGCATGCCGCCGTGCCTGATACCGGTTCGCGCGTCGGAGACTATTCCTCTCTTCTCTTTCGCCGCCCCGACCGCTTCGAACCACTCCGCGGCCTGGCGTGCCGCGAGCCGCATCGATCCCGCGTCGGACCGCTCAACGGATTCCTTCAAAAGGGTCTCGGTCAGCGCGAGGCCGATCAAGGCGACAAGGAACGCGGCGACGAGGCAGGCGTTCCTCTTCTTGAGAATAGCCGCGGGGTTCTTCATTTCAGAAGCGTTACCAGGTAGATGAAGACCGAAACGGTCGCAAGCCCGAGCAGGGTCGGCGCCACCTTTTGCCGGTACATCTCGTTTCCCACGAGGCCGGGGATTATGTACCCGATTGATTGCAGGTCCAGGCTCACCGAGGGATGGGGCTGGATTCCTCTCTCCAGAACGAGCTTGAGCGCGAATCCGATCAACAGGGCGAGCAGCAGCCTTCGCCTGCCGTAGATTATCAGCCTGCCTGAGAGAAACCGTATCGCCCCGTATACCGCGAGCGCGATGGCCACGGTGACGAAAATCCTGGCGGGCTCGTGGATGGAAATAGCGAAATACGCCGGGGCGACGACGCCCCCCGCGGAGATGCCCGTGCATTCATAGAAGATGAATCCGGCGACCAGGCCTATCAGAAAGATCTCAACGAAGCTCATGTCTCAATACCTTCGGGATAACGAAGCCGAGCCCGGAAATGTTGCCGAGCCCGAACACGACGGAACCGCGCCCGCAGATTTCCGGCAGCAGCGTGTCGGCTCTCTTCGCCTGCCTGTCGTTCCAGAGCAACACATTCTCTTTCGCGAAACCCTCTTTCAAGAGAGCCGTCCTCGCCGCGGGCGCATGCGTGCCGGTGACGATCACCCTGGAGATTCCGCGAGCGGCCGCGAGCCACCTCGCGAAGGACGTCGTGCGCGTCGGCCTGTCCGAGCGGGTGTTGAGCACGACGGTGAGCGGGCCCTCATACGCCATCCTGCCCCGCCAGTAATCGACGAACCGCTCCGCCGATTCGACGTCGTTGACCGAAAAACCGTCGACGAAACGGATGACTCCGCCGGCTCCGGCCAGTTCGATCGGCCGTGCGGCATCGCCGCCGATAGAATCGAGAATGCCGCGCAGCGCCGAGTCGAAATCGATTCCCGCCGCTTCCGCCGCGGCGCAGGCGATTGCCACGTTCTCATCGAGGACGCCGTCGGGCAGCGGACCGATCTGCCGGCCGCCGGGCCCGCCGGCGAAGATCACACGGCTCCGCTTTCTCCCGGCGGCGGCCGCGAGCTCTTCCGTGAAGGCGCATTTCCCCGCCACGACCACGGAATCGTACGGTATGGCGGAGAGAATCGCGTCGGCCTGCTCCTCGGCGGTCCGGCCCATCGTTTCCCCGTGATCGTCCCTGATGTTCGTGATTATATATAGTCCCGGATCGAAAAACCGGGATTCGAGACGCTGCAGTTCGGGATCTATCGACATGCACTCGAGAACGAGGCATTCCGCGCCGGCCCGCGCCGCGCGACGTATCGTCCTGAATTGTTCCTGCACGCGCGCCGCCCCCCTCCGCCTGATGAATTCCACACTGCCGTCCGGAAGCAGCAGAGCGGGGCGCGTTCCGGTGACCTTCGCGAAGGTCCGCCTGCCCGAGGCGCGAAGGGCGGCGGCCATATACGCGGCGACCGTCGATTTGCCCCGGGTGCCGTTGACATGCACCCGTATGCCGATCGTTTTGACGTCGCGTCTGACGGATATCGCCTCGACCGCGAGAAGGCCGATGACGAGAACGACCATGGCAGCCGCACAAAGCACGGTTTGACTCCCGTCCCGCGATCAGTCTCCGCCCGCTGTTCCGCTTCTTCTCGGGTCGGCCGCTCCGCAGGCGGTCCCGCTGACGGGGTCGATTCGGATGATGTGCGCCCCTCCGAAAAAGAGATCGATGCCGTCATACACCCGCAGGGGATGCCCCATCTTTTCGAGCTTGGCCCTGACGGGCTCCGAGATCCCCCCTTCGAGGTGCAAGAAATCCTCGGACTTCGAGGTATAGAATCGCGGGGCATTATTCGCCTGCGCGGCGTCCATGTCAAAATCGATCAGGTTGACGAGCAGCTCCACGACCGTCGAGATGATCCTCGAAGCGCCGGGCGTGCCGACGACGAGGAATGGAACGCGGTTCTTCAGGACGATCGTCGGAGAGATCGAGCTCCGCGGGCGTTTTCCCGGCTCGACGGAGTTGATCTTGCCCGTCGCGCTGAAATTGTTCATTGCGCAGTTCATCAGGACGCCCGCCGCCGTTTGCGTCGAACCGAAAAACGTGCCGATCGTCTGCGTGAGCGATACGGCGTTGCCTTCGGCGTCGACTATCGAGAGATGCGTCGTGTTGGCGTCTTGGTGAGTCCATGTGTCCGCCGAGTCGCGGGCGGACTCGTCTGAACGCTTCTTCCCGGCTTCGGTATTCTTCGCCGGTTTCTCGCCGCTCTTGTCTTGAGTCTTATTCTCGGATTTCTTCTTGGATGCCCCGAAACTGTCGAAGGCGTCCTCCGACCACTTGTCATACGACGATTTGCCGAAATCTCCGTCATCGGAGAGATCCTCTTTCTTCGCATCCCTGTTCTTCGAGACCTTCGTTTGCGTGGGTCCAGCCTTGTCGAATCTCGCCGGGTTGCCCGCTTGCGTATCCCGGTAGCGCGGGGGAGTAACGGAGAACTGATCTATCTGGTGAAACCTGGCGGCGGCATAATCCTTCGAGATGATTCCGTTGATGGGGCAGTATCCATAATCCGGATCCCCCATGAGCGCGGAACGGTCCGCGTAGACGCGCCGAAGCGTTTCAACCATGAGATGGAGCGTGGCGGGAGACGTGGAATAGTGCCCCATCGAGCGGAGGTCGACGTTCTCCAGAACGTTCAGGGCTTCGATGACGCTTCCGCCCGACTGGGGAAGGCCTGCCGAGATGATCTCGCAATCCCGGTACGTTCCGTGGAGAGGTTCCGACAGCTTCGCCTTGTAGTTTCTCAGGTCGTCGAGAGTCAGCACCCCTCCGGCGGCGGCGATCCCTTCGACGAGCTTCGCGGCCACCGGCCCTTCATAGAAGCCGGCCGTGCCGCGACTCGCGATCTCGGACAGCGTCCACGCCAATTCAGGCTGCCTGAGCGTATCCCCGACCATCCGCGGGAAACCCATATCGAGGAAGACGGCCGACGTGCCTTCATTCCCGCCCAGCATCTCCGCGCTGTCGAGGATAAGGCTCGCGAGCGTCTCGTCGATTGTAAAGCCGTCGCTCGCGGAACGGATGGCCGGTTGGAGAACCGTCGCCAGGGGAAGGCTGCCGAATCGCTCGAGGGCGAGCGTCAGCCCGGCCACGGTCCCTGGAACGAGGATCGATCGTGCCGTATGCCGGTCGCTCTCGCGGTCGCGATTGACCAGCTCGCCCACTCGCTGCGGAGCGAGCGCATAGTAGTCGATGAAGTATGATTTTCCCTCTTCCTTGAGGTAGATCACCATGCCGCCGCCTCCTCCGAGGCCCGAGGCGTGCGGCTCGACGACGCCGAGCGTGAATGCCGCGGCTACTGCGGCGTCAACGGCGTTTCCTCCCATGCGCAGGATCTCCATGGCCGCTTCCGTCGCCCGGGGATGCGACGTTACGGCGAGACCCCGGTCTCCGCAGGCGATCCCGGCTTCCTGGCCGTGGAGGACCGAGGGAGACAGAATGAAGGCGATAGCCGGCAGCAGGCAGAACGCCAGGATTATCGCCGCGGATCCAAGCGACCGGATCCCCGCCCTCGATATGAACGTTCTCATCGACTCCTCCTGTTATTTGAAGAGCTTCTGCAGCGACGGCATCGTCTCGGGGATCTTCTTCACGAGCTCGAGGGGCGCTTTCGTCTCGCTCGAGAGCTTGGAGAAGAATCCGTCCGCGTTGCCCTGCTCGACAACGAGCATGTACTTCGAGTTCTTCGCCGCCAGCTCGTTGAACGCGTCGGACTGGCCTTGCCGGCGGGCGGTTCCCCCGATATGGACCATCAGGATCGGTATCTTCTTCTTGTTGGCTGCATCGATCAGCGCGATCACCCTCGCCATCTCGTCCTTCTGGCTGATGCCTGCCGCTCCGAGCCCTTTCGAGCTGAAGCCGGGCACCAGGATGAGAGTCTTGATCCCTTCGAGCTGCTCCGGCTTGGCCATGATCTCGACCTTCGCTTTGAGCTCCAGCCTTTTGGCCATCATGCCCACCATCTTGACGTCGGCGCTCTGTCCTGCCGAGGATATCAACACGGGCTCGGCGAATTTCACGCTTGCGGCGACGGGTGCGGTCTCCTGGGCCGCGGGCGCAGTCTCTTAG
>JBFYZM010000063.1:0-4880 GCA_041309505.1 Candidatus Krumholzibacteriota bacterium | reverse complement strand
TCGTTGATCACCTTGAACCGCTCGCGGTTCTCGGGAGTGTCCCCGGCCGCGTCCGGGTGATAGAGCTTGGCCAGGCGGAAATAGTTCTTCTTGATCTCCTCTACCGAAGCGGTCGGCCATACTTCCAGGATCGAATAGAAATCAATGCTCACGGCATTCCACCTCAATTATCTTTCAATCGGCTGAAGCTCGCGGAAGAGATTCACGGCGAGCTCGTTCTCCGGATCGAGCTCGAGCACGAGCTCGAGGTTGCGCATCGCTTCGTCCCTCGCGCCTTTATCGTACAGCGCGAGCGCAAGGTTGAGCCGCGCTTTCAAATAATCGGGATTAATCTTGAGCGCCGTTTCGAATTCCACGATCGCGTCGTCCGTCATGCCCCGATTCGCGTAGGCGATGCCGAGAAGGTTATGGATATCGGGATAATGCGGCGTCATGGACAGGGTTCGTTTGAGCTCCGCGATGGCTGAATCGTACTCGCCGTTCTGGATCGATTCGAGAGCGATCTGCTTGCTCACCTGAGCGGATGTGGGCTTCTCTTCGAGCAGCTTGCGAAACAGCGCTTCGCGCTCCTCGGTCGAAGCGTCGTTCCGTATGATATGCGCGAGCTCGCTGACCTGATCCGCGAAAAATGACGGAGCGGTCGGAAGACTCTTTACGAGCTCTTCGACCGCGCGTTCGTTTTCGCCTGCGTCGCTGTAGCTCTGCGCGAGCATGACGCGGGCTCTCAGGTATGCCGGATTGATGGCGAGCGCCCGGTTAAAGCATTCGCGCGATTCCGCGACGCGTCCGAGAGCCGCGTAGAGCCTGCCGAGGCTCGAATGCACGTCGGCGTAGCGAGGCTGGAGCTCGATCGCTTTCTCGAGCGCGAGCACCGCTTCCGCGTGCTTGGCCTCCCGGTCGGCGAGCTTCGCGAGCTCGACGTAGGATTCGACCATGTACATGCGGATCATTTCCTGATCCTGGCTCTTCCCCTCGATCGCGATCCGCGACAGATACGATTCGAATTCCCGGCACGCTCTCCTGTAATCACCGTTGTTGAAATGAGTCAGCGCCTTCTTCAATGCGCTTCGCGGCACGAATCGGAAGAATCGTTCGGAGAACATCTCTGTTGACCTGCCTTGCACAATGCACGTGTATGCTGCGTCTGGAATAACCGTATGATTCAATGAGCAATAAGCGAGCCAACCGATCCGCTCAAGGGGAGCCGGCGGGGCGCAGGTCTGAAACGCGCGGAACGAGGGTGCGGCTCTCCCGTTCGACGGTGAGATACTCTCGGGCCGAGTAGGTCGGCGCGGCGGAAAGGACGAGCTTCAATTCGCATTTTGCAAGATCCTCGGCCGAGGGACAATCGACTTCGATCCGCTTCGAGAATCTGCCCGGCGGGAGCATATAGGCGGGGATGATCGTGAAACGGATCTTTCCCTCGTCATCCTTCAACACGAGAGATATCGACGAGCATTCGGTGAGCTGGAACGAGACGTCGACGCTGCATCGCCTGCGAACGGGATCGAAAACGAGGTTCTCGGCGGAGTAGCGGAGAACGTCGGTGCCGATCCAGAAATACTGGGCACCCGAACGCTCGGAGACGAAGATCTGTCCGAACCGGCGGTATATCGATATTCCGCGCGGTTCGTCGAACCGAGGGCCGCTCTCCGATCCCCGGTCCCCTATCGCGACGATATAGGACAAATGCCGGTCGAATTTGTGGATCAGGCCCGCCTCGGTATCGGTGACGTACACGTTGCCGTAATAATCGATGGCGACGTGATTGAAGGATCCCTTACCCCCGATCGCGCTCCGACGCACGACGTCGAGCGCCTTTCCCTCGGCGGACAGCTTCCAGAGCCGCATCCCGAGACTGTCGGTGAGGATGATAAAATGGTCGCCATAATAGAGGTATTCGTCGCCCGCCGTGATCGCCGCTATCGCGTACGGCCGAAACAGGGAAGCCTGCTGCAGCTCCGCTCCGAACGATTCCCTAAACGATCCGTCCGGATCGAACACGACGACCCGATCGTTATCCGTGTCGGCGACGTAGAGCCTCCCTCCGCTCAAACAAACGCCCGAGGGGCTCCGAAGAGGCCCCGGAGCGGCGGCCCGGATATCCTTGATCCACACGAGCTCGTCTCCCGCGTATCGAAGATGGGCGACGCGGTCGTTGCCCGTGTCGGCGACGTAGAGATTCCCTTCCGTATCCCCCGTCAGGGCGCGGGGATTCCTGAATCGCATCGGGCCCTCGCCCGTTTCCCCGACGATGCCGATCGAAACGAGGCCTTTGTTGTAGATGATCTTTCCGTTTCCGCTATTGACGCCGTACACGGTGAGCTCGTCGTCATCGCGCCGCGTGTCCGGCTTATCCTTGCTGGCGAGCTTCGTGCAGAAGAGGCCCTCGGGATCGACGAACTTTTCGCGATACCCCGAGTAGACGTCGAGATGAAACTGGGTCACCTTATGCAGCCCGAGACAGTGCGACCACGGAGGCGTCACGAGCGTCGTGCCCCCCCGGTCGGCTCCGATCGAGAGCGACGCGAAGACGATGACCGCGCCGAGAATGAGCAGGAGAACACGCAGCCTCATTCGCCCCGCCCCTCCCCCCGCGCCATGGCGGCGTATGCCGCATACGAGTCGAGAACTTTCTTCACGTATTGACGCGTCTCGCGGGGCCCGATCAGCTCGAGGGCCACGAGCGGATTTTCAGCGGGCCGGAAATTTTCCCGCCACCGCGCCATCCTTCCGTGCCCTCCGTTGTAGGAAGCGAGCGCCGCGATCACCGACCCTTCGGACCGGTCGAGCAAGTAGCGGAAATAATCCGCTCCGGCGCGGACGTTCTTCGCCGGATCCCGGAGATCATCCTCGCTCAGCCGGATCGTATCCCGCCGGCCGGAATGCCACGATGCGGTGGCGGGCATCAGCTGCATGAGCCCTATCGCCCCGGCCCGGGATACAACGTCGGGATCGAACCTGCTCTCCTCCCTGATAATGCCGAGGACGAGAGACGGCGACAAGCCGGCGGAAGCCGCGCCGGCTCGTATTTCATCCACATACGATACGGGATACCACAAATCCGCCGGCAAAACCCCGGAAGAATCGGTCTGCGTCGTGCTCGAAAGCACCGTGAGCGAGAGGGCTCCGTGGCCGTGCCGCGTCGCTTCCGCATACAGCTTGAACAGGCGTCCCGGCATGATCTCGAGCATTGACTTCGCCGTGCCGGCTTCCCCTTCGGCGCGATCTCGCGGCCGGTACAGCAGATCTTGGATTCCGAGCATTACCTGAGCGGTCGCCTTCGCTTCATCGTTGCATCCGCTCTTGAGCAAGTCGACGTAGGCGCGCAGGGTCGGATGCCGCGCAAAGGCGGAATCGGCTTTCGCCGTATCACACATCGCGAGCCGATCCGCGGCGATTCGCGCGAGCGCATCTATCTCCCGCGCATCCGAATCGTCCGTCCGCACTTCAAGCGGGCTTGGGTCCCCTCGGGCAATCGACGCGTAGAAGGATCGCGGCCAGGCATGAAGCAGGCTGTCGGACCATGCGGCCCGCTCCGCACCCGAAACACTCGTCTTCATGAGCCAGAAGAGCGTCGTCGCGCACTGCGCACCCCGCGCCCGGGGCAGGATGCCCTTGAGGATCGTATTCGCCTCGGCGTTGTCTCCCCGCTGGAAACGAAGCGCCGCTTCGCTCAAGCCTGCCTCGATCCAAACCTGGACGTCGGAATAGAGACCGTCCCCGCGATGGCGCTCCCTGAGAGTGGTCCATGCGGCGATTGCCTTCTTCCGTTCTCCTTGCATCACGTATATCCTCGCGGCCATATCGAGCGATGCGGATGCGCGATAGAACGCGCCGTGCATGAAGTAATGCGTGGCGGCCTTGTCGTATTGCTTCAGGCGGTATTCGATCGATGAGATCTGGCTGAGTGCGGACTTCTTCGCGCTCACGGGCGCGGCGGAATCGAAAACGCGCCAGTATGCGCGCAGCGCTCGTTCCAACTCTCCCGACTTGAACATCACGCTCGCCAGACCAAGCTGTGCGCGGGGATCGTCGGGGTTCCTCGCGAACACAAGATCCACCGCTGCATTCGCCTCGGGGAAGAGACCGATATCCGCCGCCCGCGAGGCGATGCCCAAAAGCTCCCAATCCGAAAATGCGTCAAGGTACGGCTCGTACCGGTGGAATAGCTCCTTGAATAGAGGAATATCCTCGTGCGCCATATTCCCGGTCGCACCCTGTGCGAAATTCCTCATCGCGCTCGTTGTGTCTCCTGCCGCAAGGCACGCGCGCGAAGCAATGAACCACGCATGATTCGATGGACCTCCCCTGCGAGACGACGGAAAACACCTGTGCGGCTCGATAACGCACGTGCCGCCGCTGGCGAGTGCTTCGGTATACCTATCGCATGCCAGATCCGCGAAGCGATGATTCTGAGCGACCGCTCCCGAATCGACGAGCGCGAAAAGCGTCTCGAGCGCGGCGGCGGCGGCCAGGGAGAGCGAGTCGCGCAGGAGACAGTCGGCGCGGTAATAGAGCCTGAATATCTCGAGGTACGGATTATCGGCCGGATGCCCGAGGAGTGCGAGCGCTGAGTCGTACGCGCCGGCCCGATATGCGCCCAGGCCGGCACAGAACGCCTCGTCGCCGCTTCCCGCGGATACGGGGGCAGCCGCCAGGCTTATAATCGCGCAAAAAAGCAATAATCGTGGCATAGTGCCGCACTCTTTTCCCGATAATGCGCCATAACGCAAGATATGTGATAAGAGGCAAATCAGGTGCCAGGAAAAGGCGTTATCCCTCTGATGCTATTCCCATTCGATGGTGCTCGGAGGTTTTGAGCTGATGTCGTAGACGATCCTGTTCACTCCGGGAACCTTGTTCACGATCTCCGCCGA